>JAMDCW010000020.1 GCA_023489405.1 Chloroflexota bacterium | reverse complement strand
AGCAAAAATGCCACCCACTTCACCTGGGACACCGGCGCCCTGCCAGCGGGAAAGGCGGGCTTCGCCAACCAATCGAGCGGTCCCGCCTGGTCCGTGGAACGGCAGAGCAAGCATTCCGAGGAAGCGTGGCTCTTGAGCAGTTTCCTCGTCTCACCGGCTGCCGAGCTGCTGCTCGCCCAGGGCGGTGCTATTCTGCCTTCCCGCATCTCCATCGCCCAGCGAGTGTGGGAGCATTCGCAGGGGATGCCAGCTCACGGCAGCGTCTTCCTCGACGGCATGCACTATGTCCATCCGAATCCGTTCGTCTGGAACTGGAGCCAGATCGAGACGATGTTGATCAAAGAGCTCTCTTACCTCTGGGATGGCTCGAAGACCGCCGCCGAGGTTATGCAGCTCATCAAGCCGCAGATGGACCATTTGCTGCAGCAGAAGCCTTCGTGAGGAGGATGACCGCTGGTCGCTGCCTGTTGCGGTAACAAGGAGGGAGCAAGGATATGGTCAACGGCATCTCACGTCGCCAGGTCGTAGCGGGTCTTTCCACGGGCGTGCTACTGGGTAGCATCGCTGGATTGAGTGGCTGTGCTAGTCAGCAAACGCCGCAACCAGTTGGAAAGGTGCGGTTGACGGTGAGCACCTGGGGAAGCGTCGATGAGCTGCGCGTCCGGAAGGAACTGCTCCAGCAGTTCCAAAAGGAGCACGCCGCCGTTCACGTTTCTTTTCAGCCGGTCGACTTCGGCCACTTCTACGACAAACTGCAGACGCAGATGGCCGGGGGTGATGCACCCGATCTCTTCTACTTGGGCGCAGACCACTTTCCCGCATTCGTTGTCAAGCAGGTGCTACTCCCCACCAGCCCATTCATCCGCCGGGACAAGTACAGTCTCGCCGATTTCTGGCCGGGACCGCTCCAGGAGTACGCTGCGGCGGGAGTGCAGTATGGCTTCCCCCGCGGTGTCGCCGCCGACGTCCTCTTCACCAACGTCGATCTTTTCCGCAAAATGGGTGTGCCGCTTCCGTCTGTCCACTGGTCTGACACCTCTTGGAACTGGCAAACCTTCGTACAGCGGACGAAACAGTTGACGCAGGGTAATGGCAATACTAAGACGTACGGCTACGTCATCAACATGGGTTTCTACGGTTGGGAGCCATGGGTGTTGCAGAATGGGGGTACGATGCTCAGTCCCGACCTCAAGAGCTGCACGATGACCGATCCCAAAACAGTCGCGGCCTTGCAGTTCCTGCAGGACCTCGTCTTCAAATACCACGTCTCACCAACGCCCGCTGAGCTTACGACGCAAGGTGCCTTCCAGTTGTTCAGCTCCGGCAAGGTGGGACTGACGGTCGGCATTCGCGCCGCGCTCTCCCAGTTCCAGGCGATCAAGAGCTTTACCTGGGATCTCGCCCCTTTCCCGCGGGGGACGGCTGGTGCGGCGACGGCGTTGCAGGGTGTCGGCTACTGTCTATTCAAGGGGACGAAGTTTCCGGATCAGGACTGGGAGCTGCTCCGTTTTCTCTCCAGTGTCCCAGCCGAACAGAAAGAGATGCAGACTGGCACCGTTATGCCGGCGCGGATCTCCGTCTGTAAGTCCAAGGAATTTCTCAAGCCGCCGCCGGCACACGCCGAGATCTTCCTCACCGCCATGCAGTATGCCCAGAAGCCGCCACTTAACCCTCAGTGGCCAAAGGTCGTCAACGTTTTCAACAAGGAGCTGAGCCGGCTCTGGGATAATAGCGCCTCGGCGTCCAGCGTCTGCCAGCGGATCGTACCACAGGTGAATGCCATCCTCCATTCCGCAGCATCCGCATAGAAGCCGTGCTGAGAGTGTAGATAGGCTGCGGGCCTCAGTGCTGTCTACAGTGGCTACGCGGTGGCGCAGACGACGCCCGCTGGATGAGAAGCGGCGGTGGCAAGGGTGGCAATTCGGTGGGCGTGGACGCTTCGATGGTAGCGATGAGATGGTGCGCCGTGGCCTGGCCAAGTTCGTAGATCGGCATACGCACGGTCGTTAGCGGTGGACATAGGTACGAAGCGAGGCGTTGATCGTCGATGCCGGCGAGAGAAATGTCCTGAGGTACCTGAAGACCCAGATCGCGGATGGCAGCGAGGCAACCCGGAGCGATCAGGTCATTGACCGCCACGAGGGCGGTGAGCTCTGGTCGTTGCTCTAGGAGCTGGCGTGTTGCCGCCTCGCCTTCCTCTTCTAGGAACTCCTCCACAGGAACCGCCGTCACTGGCAAGCCAGCCGCACGCATCGCTTCCTCGTAGCCTGCGTGGCGCTGGCAGGCGCCGTAGTACTGCGCCGCCCGTGTGCCGACGAAGCCGATGCGGCGATGTCCAAGCGCGAGGAGATGTTCGGTAGCGATGCGGCCGGCTCCTCGTTCATCTGCTGCGATCCACGCCCCTGGCCCCTCGACGCCAAGGCTTACGCAGGGACAGTCAGCCATCACGAACGCCTCTGGTGCTGGAAGCTGCCAGAGGATCAGCCCGTCGACGGCGCGAGACTTCCAGAGGTCGAGCGGACTTGCCAGGGATTCTTCATCGACTGTATCCAGAACCAGGCGATAACCTACCTGGTGAGCGGCTTCCTGCAGTCCGCTCAAGCCTTCACCGAGTGTGTAGGCGCTGAAGATGTGGTGAGGGTGCCCGCGGCGCCAGCGTGCCTGTTCGCGAATTACCACCGCCAGCGCTCGCGCCCGGCCGGATGAGAGCGCGCGAGCGGCGGCATTGGGGTGGTAGTCGAGTTCTCGCGCTGCCTGTTCGACGCGGGCCCGCGTGGCTGCGCTGATCGGGACCCGGCTCCTCGCTCCGGAGAGAACGCGCGATGCCGTTCCCTCTGAGACTCCCGCACGCTTGGCTATGGTCGCTAGCGTCACTATCGTCACCGTGTCTCCCCTTCGCTATCTCCAGCGGTAGGCCCCCCTGCCTCAGTGGTAAGGCGCCGCAGTTTATGTATACCACTCGCTGCCTGTCCGGACTATCAGTCCCCGATCTTTTTAGCGATGCGCGTGGAACTTGCTTTGCAAGCGGTTGCATACTACACTCGAGATCACGCTGTTGGTTCGCTAGGTACCGCGCAGAAGATTTCTGTAGAGTAGGAATCGAGAGAAGGCTATGGTGAAGTCTCCTTCTGTTACTCCCTGTACCCTTCGTAGCACCGCTGCACCTGTAGCTGAACCGCCGAACACGAGTCTCATGCTTTCACCGGTTCTCCTTCCTCAGCATCCTTCCCGGCGGCGCTTTCTCCAATACACTCTCGCTGCCGTCCCCTTCTTCACGGCGCCGCTGCTCGCCGCCTGTAGCGCAGCGTCCGGCTCCTCCACCAAGCCGGTGACGGCATCCAGACAGCAGTCCACCAGCCACAGCACGGCCGCTCAAGCGGCGAACAATCCCAACGCCGCTGCGGTGAAGCTCAGCTTCGTCACCTGGGGCAGTGTTGACGAGATCAAGACGCGCCAACATTACACGGCGCAGTTCAACACCGCACATCCCTCCATCCACGTCTCCTTTGCTCCGGTCACCGGCAACTACTGGACGGCGATCCAGACCCGGATGGCCGGGGGCGATGCGCCTGACGTCTACTACCTGGAACCAGGACACGTCCTCTCGCTACGCTGCCGCAGCGCCCTGCTCGATCTCTCCCCCTACGTCGCTCGCGACAAGTTCAGCCTCTCCGACTTCTACTCGCGCGGCATCACAGAGTATACGATCGCCAGTAAGCTCTGGGCGCTGCCGCGGGATTTCGCCAACCAGGACATCTTCTACAACGTCGACCTCTTCCAGAAAGCAGGAGTGTCGCTGCCGCCAAAACGCTTCGATGCCAAGGGCTGGACCTTCACCGATTTCCTTGCAGCCTGCCAGAAGCTCACCAGCGGCAGCGGCCCCACCAAAACCTTTGGTTTCGCGGTTCCCCAGGGATTCCGCGCCTACATGATGTTCGTCTGGTCCAATGGGGGAGACATCGTCAGTCCGGATGATAGGAAACCAACCATCAACCAGCCAGATGCGGTCGAAGGCTTGCAGTTCCTGGAAGACCTCATCGGCAAGTACCACGTCGCACCGACACCGGCGGATCTCCAGACGCAGAATGCCAACAACCTCTTCTACACCGGCAGAGTGGGCATGATCGTCAGTATCCCCGCCCAGCTCGCCCTCTTCCGCAAGAGTGCGAAGTCTTTCCAGTGGGATGTCGCGCCACCACCACTGGGACCGCACGGCACGAAGCGCTGGGTGGGCGGCGGAGGTGCGGGCTTTGGTGTCTACGGAAAGACGCCGCACGCCGACCAGGCCTGGCAGTTGATGCAGTGGGTCACCAGCGCCACGGTCCAGAAGGAGGAGGTCGATGCCGGCACCTCGATGGGCTCACGTCTCTCCGTTGGCCAGTACTTCATCAAGGTGAACCAGGGGAAAGACCCTGCCAACGTCAAGATGTTCGTGGAAGCCTCGGAGCACAACCTGCACACCGATCCGCACGCCTCCCACTGGCTCCAGATCGGTAACCTGCTCACGAAAGAGTTTGCGGACTTATGGGATGTGCGGAGGCCGGCGCAGGAGGTGACGAATGCCGTGGCCCAGCAGATGGCACCGCTGCTCCTGGAGCCGTGCTAGGTAGGCATAAGGGCCTCCTGTCGAGGAGAAACCCTCTGATGGCAGTATTGGGAGGAGGAGACATCTGAATATCATCGTCATCAGTACGGATAGCTTGCGCGTCGATCACCTCGGCGCCTATGGCAATGCCACGATCAGCACACCGCACTTCGATCGCTTCGCTCGCGAAGGAACGCTCTTCCACCACGCCTACAGTGAGAATCTCCCTACCGTACCCACGCGCACCGTCTGGTGGACTGGGCGCTACCAGTCGCCATTCCGCGGCTGGCAGCCGCTGGAGCTCACCGACTACACCCTGCCCGAGATCCTCTGGGACCGTGGCTTCGCCTCGGCGTTGATTACCGACACCTACCATCTGCACAAGCCGGTGTTCAACTTTGGTCGCGGCTTCGATGACGTGGTCTTCATCCGCGGCCAGGAGTATGACCCCTGGGTGATCGATCAGGATATCCCAGTTGACCTGGACGCCCATCACAAGTTGCGCGGCGACGAGACCGACACCCTCTGGCGACCACGCTTCGAGCAGTACCTGCGGAACACCTCTGTTCGGAAGACGGAACAGGATTACTCCGCAGCGCGGGTGACAGAGGCAGCCATTACGTGGCTGCAGAAAGTCACACTCCGTCAGAAAGACCATCTCTTCCTCTGGGTTGACTACTTCGATCCCCACGAGCCCTGGGATCCTCCACCGGCATACGCAGCGCGCTACCGCGATCCTGACTATCGGGGCATCGACCTCTGGGATCCGGTGCCTGGGGAGGTAGACGGCTATCTCACGCCAGAGGAGCTCCACCAGGTCAAAGCGAACTACGCTGGTGAGGTGACGTTCGTCGATGCCTGTGCCGGACGGCTGCTCGAAACGATCCGCACCCTCGGTCTCTACGACACCACGCTCCTCATGTGGGTCTCCGACCACGGAGAGCCATTTGGCGAGCACGGCATCGTCCGCAAGGCGCGCCCCTGGAACTACGAAGAGCTGGTGCACATTCCCTGGGTGATCCGCCTGCCCGGCGGTGAGCGTGCTGGCGCCGTGATCGACGCTATCGTCCAGCCGACCGATCTCCTTCCAACGGTACTCGACCTGCTCGGAGTGGAAACACCGCTCTCCCTGCCCTACCGAGCGCCCCAGCGCGGCTCAGTGATCTTCCCGCAGGATGTGGCGCTGGATCGGCGGCGGATCGAGCTGACTGGTAAAAGCCTCCTGCCGCTGATTCGCGGTGCAGTGCCGGTAGTCCGCAACTTCGCGCTCGTGGGCCACTACAACCAGCAGTGGGCAATCTATACCCATGACTGGGCCTACCTCTATACGCTCGATGAGCAACGGCGCCCTCCGGAGCTCTACGACCGGCGCACTGATCTGGCGCAGCAGCGCAATGTGGCCGGCGGATATCCGGCAGAGGCTCGCGACCTGGAGCTCGAGCTACACCGCTTTGTCGCACAGTTGCGCCAGCGCGGGTGATTCGCTGCTCGCATCGGGAGAATGTGCCGGGATCTTCCGGTTGAAGCGAGAGAGATGCAGAAAGCCATCGCTTAGGAGTTGCAATGCAAACGTTTGTACCATATGATAGTGCTACCGCTGGCGAGATGAGATCGGAGAACGAGTATGCCTAGCACGGAGCGCGACAGCGTCGTGCTCATCCTGACTGATCAGCATCGCGCTGATGCCCTAGGCGCCGCGGGCGAGCCCGTGCTGGCAACACCCCATCTCGATCGCCTCGCCGCCGAAGGCATGCGCTTCGCGACTACGTACTGTCAGAGCCCGGTCTGTATGCCGTCACGTACTTCCTTCTTCACCGGCCGCTACCCGCATCAGCACGGTGTCTTCAACAACGGCGCCACCGTTTGGCCTGACGGCCCCTGCTTCGTGCGGGCGCTGCGCGAATCCGGTCTATATACGGCGGTTATCGGCAAGCTGCATTTCACCTGGCGCCATGATCTGGACATGCTCGTCAGTCACCCATTGCTCTGGCAGCTCGGCTTTATCGACGCGCACGAAACGACAGGGAAAATGAGCATGGCGAATTTGCGCGCCAGCGAGTACAGCGAGTACTTGCGCAGTCGCGATTTGCTCTACCCTTTCTATGCTGACCTGCACCGCCGGGTCGCCGCCGGTCCTACCGCTGAGCACGGGCCATCGATCTTGCCTGAGGAAGCGCACATCGATGCTTGGATCGGCGACCAGGCTACGGCGTGGTTAGCCAGGCACGATGAACGCCCCTTCTTCCTCTGGGTCGGCCCTCCGGGACCCCACAATCCCTTCGATCCGCCTGAGCCCTATGCCTCACTGTATCGCCCCAAGGACATGCGCCCTGGCATCACCGAGCCAGCCACCGATCCTGTGGCGGCGCGCTCTCTACCGCGCTTTGGGATCAGCAGCACGGATCGCCGCATCGTCCAGGAGATGCGCAGCCAGTACTACGGCAACATCAGTCTCATCGATCACCGTGTTGGCCAGATCCTCGACGTGCTCCAGCGCCGCGGCTGGTTGGAGCATACCTGGGTCATCTACACTTCAGACCACGGCGAGCTGCTTGGTGATCATGGTCTGCTCTGGAAGGGACAGTTCTATGAAGGATCGGTAGCCGTTCCGCTGCTGATCCGTCCACCTGATCGTCTGAGAGAGGCGCCACGTGGTGCCGTCAGCACGGCGCTCGTCGAGCTCATCGACGTTGCTGCTACCCTCCTGGACCTTGCTGGAGGGAACCTCGACGGCATGCAAGGCAAGAGTTTGCTTCCTTTGCTCACTAGAGAGACTCAGCCGCGGCAGCACCGCTCGGCGGTGTTCAGTGAGATCGATCACCGGCGGCTCAGGGGGCGCCCGCCGCGCTACAAGCTCGTGATGGAAGCGGCTACGCTGGCGCCGCTCGCCCTCTGGGATCTGGTGGCCGATCCCGACGAACGGGAGAATCTCGTAGGCAGACCAGAGAGTCGAATGGTTGTATCGGATCTGATCGACGGCGAAGTGCGCCCCTTCCTGGAGCGTACGCCGGCTGACATCGGCGAGCCATGGCCCATCGTCGTGCCCTGGAAGTCCTGGTCACACAATCCGGTCCGGCAGGCAGCGCTCGCGGGTACGCTGCTGAGCTCCTGATCGCACTGGAGATGCAGTCATTCTGCTGCAGAAGGGGGAGGTGCATGCAAGAGCCATTCTGTCCGGAGGGTTCTCTTCTAAGCAGGTCATTGCGCCGCCATCCCGCAATGAGCCGCCGGTCTTTCCTCACACGAGCAGTGGCCGCTGTCGCGCTCGGCAATCTGAGCCTTGCCGCCTGCAGCGCGGCTGGCACAGGTACTGTTCAGAGCACGGGTACCGCATCGACAGTGACCCATACGGCGCAGCGCAGTACCGCACAGGCGACGACCACTCACCCGACGAACAGCACGCGGCAGACGGTGCTCCAGGGCCGCGCCAGTGGGAAGCAGGTACCGCTCGTCGTCAACTACTATGGGGCGCTGACGTACAATGCCGTTATGCACGACCTTGCCCAAGGCTTCCTCAAAGAGCATCCGGAGGTGACGCTCCATCTCAACTTCGTGACGGCCAACTGGCAGCAGCAGGTCGAGACGATGATCGCCGGAGGCGTACCTCCCGACGTCTTCCGCGCTGATCCTAGTGACTTCTACTCCTTCGCTGGACTCGGCGTGTATGAGCCGTTGGACGCCTACGTATCGCGGGATCACTACAGCTTTGCCGACTGGTGGCCGAATCTTCGTGAGCAGTACACCTGGAACGGGAAGCTTCTCAACCTCCCTGACATGCTCAACAACCTCATTCTGTGGTACAACGTTGACCTCTTCCATAAGACTGGCCTCGACGATCCGAATGCTCTGGCCGCTAAGCAGCAGTGGACGTGGCAGGCGGCGCTCGAAGCGGCGCAGAAGCTCACATCCGGTCATGGACCCACCAAGCAGTATGGCATCTTTCTGCTACTCACCTCGACCAACTACTTGCTGCCGTGGGTCTGGATGGCTGGGGGAGCGCTTTTTAACAGTGAAACGCGACCGACGAAGCTGACATTCGATAACCCTAAGGCGCTCGTGGCTTTCCAGTGGCTGGCCGACCTCTATACGAAGTACCGTGTGGCACCACGACCGCTGAATCTCGTAGGAACGAACGGCGGCCGGATGTTCTACACTGGCCGCATCGGTATGTACGTGGCCCAGCTCGACATCCAGGGGATGCAGAAATCGATTACCTCCTTCAAGTGGGACTGCGCTCCGCTCCCCGCCGGCCCAGCCGGCATGTGGAACTTCTTTGGCGGAGCGGACTTCGGCGTGACAAAGGCTGGCAAACAGCACGATCTCGGCTGGGAGCTCCTCAAGTACATCACCAGTCCAGCCGGGCAGGCGGCCTACGTCAAGCACGAGCTGGCCATCCCCATGCTGCAGTCAGTAGCCCGGTCCAAGGCGTGGCTTGAGTCGCCTGGGTCACCACCTCACAAGCGCGCCATCCTCGATGCGCTCTTGCACTCGAAACCGATTCCACCGACCTCTGCCTACACCGAGCTCAATACGCGCGTGGTGCAACCCAACCTCACCGATCTCTGGAATGGCAAAGCGACAGCGCTGCACGTAGCCAGCGCCATCGACCAAGCAGGGCAGCCGATCATGGCGCACGCACAGACGTGAGCAGCGTAATGCAAAGTTCGGAGGAGGCTGGATGGTTAACGACATGCCGGTGAAGGGCGACCAGTTCTTATAGAGTAAGGAGTGAGCTATGCCAGGACTGACGCGACGAACATTTCTCCGTGTTGGCGCCAGTAGCCTTGCCGCCGTATCGCTAGCGGCCTGCGCCGGCACGGGTACGAGCCAGCGGCCGGCTCCTGCTTCCGGGAGCACCACCGCGGCGGGACCAGGAAAGCTGACGGGGAAAGTTACCTTCATGGCCTGGGGTACGCCACCAGCCGTCGTCGAGCGGAAGCAGTTCTGTGTCGACTTCGATAAGGAGCACCCAGGAGCTTCCTGCTCTTTTATCCTGGCTCCCGGCAACTACATGGACAAGCTACTCACAATGGTCGCAGGGAATGACGCCCCTGACGTCTTCTTCGTCAGCCCCACCAACCTGCCGGAGTTCATTGGGAAGAACTTGCTCCATCCCCTCGACGCCTTCATCGCCTCCTCGCACTACGATATCCAGGACTTCATTCCCGCCGCCCTGAAGCAGTATCAGCAGAGTGGAAAGACCTACGGGTTTCCTCGGGGCTTCGGCATGGAGGCTGTCTTCTACAACGTCGATCTCTTTCACAAAGCCCAGCTCCCCAGTGTGCCGGCGGATTTGAAGGATACCTCCTGGACCTTCAGGGCCCTCCTGCAGCGGGCACAGCAGCTCACCAGCGGCAACGGACCAACGAAGACCTTTGGTTACATCGTCAATCCGGCCAACTCCCGCGAGTGGATGACGTACGTCTGGAGCAACGGCGGAGAGGTATTCAACCACGACTACACCCAGTGTTTACTCGATCAGCCTCCCGCAGTAGAAGCTCTCCAGTTCCTGCAGGATCTCATTGCGAAGTACAGAGTGGCTCCGACTCCTGCGATAATGCAGACGACGAACGTCATGAATATGTTCGACAGTGGACGCGTCGCGATGTCTATCAGCGAGCCGTTCACTTTTGCTCAGCGGCGGAAGGACGCGAAGTTCACCTGGGATGTCGGTGTCACGCCGGCGGGGAAGCACGGACGCATCCCGGGCGGTGGTGGCGTCGGCTGGGGGATGTACGCCAAGACGAAAGTGCCGGATCTCGCGTGGCAGGTGCTCGCAGGGCTGTCAGGGAAGCGGTTCCAGACCGAAGAGCTGCGTGACGGGACAACGGCGCCACCGCGTCTATCGGTCTTGAATTCGAAAGCGTTTCTGAATCCGTCGCAGCCGCCGGCGCATGCCGCCCTCTTCATCGAGGAGGTCCGCTACGTGCGGACAGATCCTCAACCCCCGAACTGGCCGGAGATCAACACGGCGCTCAACAAAGAGTTTTCCTACTTGTGGACCGGTGAGCGTACGGCGCTCACCGTAGCAAAAGCCGCCGTCGCAGCCGTCACACCGCTACTGGGCAAGCCAATTGCCTAGTTGGGAAACGTCTAGCACGCTTATTGGACACTGAAGGGTGGAAGGAAACGGCCTAATAATCCACAGAGAAAGGTTGTCTGGTACCGGGGAAGTGACGGCGTAAAAGCGTCCCGCAAACGCTTGCAATTCCCCGGAGTTTGGTCCAGAATAAATATGGTGTGACTCTTCTCAAACGTATGAATGGCATGTGGAGGCCATTCTTTGTTCAACACGGCGAAGGAGCGAACAAATGGCACTAGCTGGAACGGCCGTCCGCTCGACAGTTCGTACGCGGTACAGCAGACTGGCACGCCGCGAGGCTATGTGGGGATTCCTCTGTGCCTCACCATGGTTCTTCGGCTTCTTCGTATTCACCGCCGGACCGATGCTCGCCTCCATCGTCCTCTCATTGACGCGCTGGGACCTTCTGAGTGCACCGCGCTTCGTCGGCTTTCAGAACTATAAGACGCTCCTCAGCGGCGATACCTCCGTCTGGCACTCGCTGGAGGTTACGACCTATTATGCGCTGCTCGCCGTGCCCTTGCACACGGCCTTTGGTCTCTTCCTGGCGATCTTGCTCAATCAGAAAATCCGTTTCCAGCGTTTCGTACGTACCGTCTACTACCTACCCTCTGTCGTTTCCGGCGTTGCCGTGGCGCTGCTCTGGCAGTGGATCTTTAGTCCAGATTTCGGTCTCTTGAATACCCTTCTCAGCTACGTTGGTATCAAGGGGCCCGCCTGGCTGGCCGATGGCAGAACGGTGATTCCCGCCTTCGTCATCATGAGCTTGTGGGGTGTCGGCGCGAGCATGATCATCTACCTGGCTGGCCTACAAGGGATTCCTACCGAGCTCTATGAGGCGGCTCAGATGGATGGTGCAAGTACACTCCGTCAGTTCTGGACTGTCACCGTGCCGATGCTGAGCCCAGTGATCTTCTTCAACGTCATTATGGGTATTATCGGCGCACTGCAGATATTCACCCAGGCGTACGTTATGACAGCGGGTGGTCCACACGATGCGAGCCTCTTCTTCATGCTCTACCTCTATCAGAACGCCTTCGAATACTTCAAGATGGGTTATGCCTCGGCATTGGCCTGGATCCTCTTCTTCTACATCATGGCGCTCACTCTCCTGGTAATCCGTAGTTCGGCGGTCTGGGTCTACTACGAAGGCCGCACGCGCGGTCGCTAGAAAGGAAAACGCCCATGGCATCGCAAGCGCAAACCTGGCAAGCGTCGTCACCCGGCCGGAAAGTACCGTTCTGGCAGAGCCGCCGGGCGGCTGGTACTACCCGTTTGACCTTCACCTATCTCGCTCTCGGCATCGGTGGCATCTTTGTCTCTATTCCTTTTCTCTGGATGCTCTCCACGAGTCTCAAGAATGAAGGATCGGTCTTCCTCTACCCACCGCAGTGGATCCCCCAACCATTACAGCCGCAGAACTACGCCCAAGCCCTGACCGTCTTGCCTTTTGCCCTGTTCTTCCGCAACACGCTGATCACGACACTTACCCCTTTGGTAGGTGCCCTTTTCTCCTGCTCCATTGTCGCCTACTCGTTTGCTCGCTTGCGCTGGCCCGGACGGGACATCTGGTTTCTCGTCGTGCTGTCGACCTTGATGCTGCCGGACCAGGTGACGATGATCCCCAAATTCATCCTCTTCCGCAATCTCGACTGGATCAATACCTTCTACCCCCTGATCGTTCCCCCTTTCTTTGCGGTTGGCGCTTTCAACGTCTTCCTCTTGCGTCAGTTCTTCATGACAATTTCTACAGAAACCGACGATGCCGCGAAAATTGACGGCGCAGGTGTGTTGACCATCTACTGGCGTATTCTCCTCCCTCTGTCGAAGCCAGCCTTGGCCGCTGTAGCTGTGTTCATCTTCAAGGCGCACTGGGATGATTTCCTCGGTCCACTCATCTACCTGCACAGCCAGGGAATGTTCACCTTGGCCCTCGGACTCCGCGCCTTCCAGGGGGAGTACGGCACCGACTGGAACCTCTTGATGGCTGCCTCTCTCGTCGTGATGTTGCCCGTCCTCTTGCTCTTCTTTTTCCTCCAGCGCTACTTCATCCAGGGAATCGTCTTCACCGGTGTTAAAGGATGACGCCGGTCTCGTCCGGATCACCCCCCACGCGAAGGGTGCGCTCGTCATGAGGGCAAACCTATAGTGGAATAGCGTCTTCTGCTGCTCACCACCTTTTTCTTAAAAGAGATATGGGGGCAGTTCCCGACAACGTGAGAGAGACGCTGTTCAGCGGAAGCGGTACAGTTCCCACCAAGCGAGCGCGGTGCGTTCTCGCAGTGCACGGTAGTCCGGCAACATCCCGCCGGCATCTGCCAGTACACAAGCGTACATGCGCTCAGCTATCTCCGGGTGCAGCGCCGCGATATCGCGCTGCTGCGACGGATCCTCCTGGACGTCGAACAGCCGTGCCTCGCTGCCATCATTGCGCGCCATGTAGACGTAGCCGTCGTTGCGGCACCACACGTAGTCATCCATTCCGGCCGTGACGTAGTCTCGTGCTGACGTGGCGCCATTGGCAATCTGCCAGAGATCCCGTCCTTCGAGCGCCAGGGGCGGCTCGATCCCGAGCATGCCGAGGATGGTTGGCGCCAGATCGTGGTTTTGCGCGAACGCCGTGCAGACCTCTCCCGCCCGCTCGCCGCGCGGATGCCGTAGGAGCAAAGGCACATCCGTCAGCTCGGCGTAGAGACCGGATGCGACTTTCCCTGTCAAACCGTGCTCGCCGAGCTGATGCCCGTGGTCCGAGATCACGATCACCAGCGTGTCGTCGAGCATGCCGTAGACTCGTGCCCAGTGTAAGAACCGTCCCAGCCAGTGGTCCACCAGCGTCACCTCGGCGGCATAGAGCGCCCGCATGTGGCGCAGCTCCGCGGCACTGAGGTAGTCGCTCGGACCGTAGCGCGGCGTGATCACCGTTCGCCCCTGGTACCCCGGATCATAGAGGTCGACGTAAGGTTGGGGCGGATCCCAGGGTTCATGAGGATCGAAGGAATCGATGAGGAGGAAGAAAGGGGAGAGCCCTTGGTTCTCGACGATCCAGCGCATGGCTGCCTGAAAGACTTGAGGTGCCTGCCAGTCTTCTTCGACCTGACGGTGAGCGGCATTGGCGAGGTACTGCGCGAGCATACTCTGCGGTCCAGCCGCCTCAGGCACGGGAGCGACGGCCTGGATGCGTGCCCGGTCGGTACGGCAGATGGACCGGTAGGGATCGCGTTCCTGTCCGCGGATCCATTCCCACTGGGTGAAGCCGCGGTGGAAGTTCATCGTCGGCTTGAAGTAGTGGTAGCAGTCGGTGATGAAGGCCGTATGATAGCCAGCGTGACTGAGAATTTCCGCCAGGGTCACCTGATCTTCCGGGATCCGCTGCCAGCCGTAGCGGTGAGCCGAAGCTCCCTTCTCGGGCACCCAGTTATCGAAAGGGAAGGTGCGTTGCCCGGTGTGGATAGCCCGGCGCGCAGGAATGGTGGGTAGCGCCTCAGGATAGGCACGGCTGAAACGCAAGCTCTCCGCCGCTAGGGCATCGAACGCCGGTGTCTGAATCCAGGTGTTCCCGTAGCAGCCGACGTGATCTGCCCGTAAGCTGTCAATGACGATGAGGATGACGTTCACTGGCTTTCCTTTCACACAAGGCAGGCTACGCTAGCTCTGATGCAGCAGTCCGTTCCCCTTCTGATCGATCGCTGCCATCGCTGTCTTGGCATCGACCTTCCCGCTCCATAGGAGATCGAGCTCTGGGTTGATCGCTTGGGCAGCGAGCTGGAGCATCTGGGGAGACTTGGGAATCGGACGCGCCTCGTGGAGCGCCGCCAATATCGGCTGGCGGTGCACCGGAGGCGGTGACAGCTTCAGCCACGCTCCCGTTGCCAGTGTTTTCAGCACCGGAATCTCCAACTGCCGGCTCACGTACTGTTCCTGCCCCGGTTTGCTGGCGATGTAGGCGAGAACTAGCCAGCCTTGGTCGTGGACGCGACTGGTGTTCGCCAGCGCCCAGCCGGCGCCACCAGCAAAGTTCACATGCCCAGCCGGGCCAGCGGGCAAAGGGCCAACATCCCAGTTGAACTTACCATTGATCTGCTGGCGTACCGTGCCGAGGTCGGTGAGCGTGGCATACATCCCCAGGCGGCCCGTATAGAAGAGGACGTTGGGGGAGATCGTTGCCGTATAGCTGGGGGGCGGCGCGACACGATACTTGTTCAGGAGATCGGCAAGCCACTGAAACGCCGCAACGGTGTGAGGATCACTCATGTCGAGCTTGGTCGGGTGGGCGTCATCAGCAAACAGCCGCCCACCGGCTGACCAGATCCACGGTAAGAGCTGCTGGATCGCAGTGATAAAGCTGCAGCCGAACTGCTTCGTGGCCCCGTTGCCCTGAGTCAGCCGCTGCGCCGCGGCTACAAAGGCCGACCATGTCCACTGCTTGGCTGCGTCTGCCGTATTAGGGTCGGTGACCCCGGCCTTCTTGAAAAGGTCAACGTTGTACAGGAGGACGAGGACGTTGCCAATTTCTGGCATGGACAGTAGCTTCCCGTTGTAGCGCCAGGACTGTACCAACGCGCTCCAATACTGTTTCAGTGGAAATTTGTCCGCGGCAACATAGGGATCGAGCGTTGCTGGTAACTGTTTCGCCGCGAGCGAGGCAAACCAGTTTGGTGCGAGGCGGAAGACGTCAGGCGTCGTACCGCCGGCGGCCATCGCCTCGAGCTTCTGGTAGTAGGGAACGCCGCCAACGCCGGGATTCATCTGTAAGGTAATGCTTGGGTGGGCTTGCTCGAAGCCAGCGTGTAAGGCTTTGTAGCATTGCTGCTCAGCGAGCGATCCCCAGTAGTAGACGTTGAGCGCCGTTCGCTTGCCGGCTGGCGCCGTACGCGCTGATGAGCTCCTGCTCGTGATTGTCGAGGCCGCTGTCCTGGATACGGTCTGTGACGCCGATTGTGCACAGGCCGCTGATAGCAGTGCTGTTCCCACGATAGCTAAGGAGCGCAGCAACTGACGGCGTGTGGAGATTGGAGAACCTGTATCGCCGCATCGCCTTCCCGGTGCACCTGATCGATCCATGCGCTCAATCCTTGTTGGTGATCTCCATTTGACCATGTCAATCGTATTATCGAGAGCAGCACAATGCAAGCGCTTGCAATCACTTCGATTGTCTTATACACTCGGCTCAGCGCAACTGGTTGAACACACAGGCATTCCTCCACAGTTCAGGACAGCCTTGGGGAAGTCCCAACGTACGTAAAGGGCATTAGGAAGTCGAGAGGAGGTACCAGTGATGGTAACTATCATGAGACGGCGGAGCATCCTCCGATTGCTCGCGGGCGCGAGTGGTCTAGCCCTCTTGACGGCCTGCCGCAGTCCGGCAGTGAGTAGCCCTGCTCAAAGCGAGACATCCGCGAGGCGCACGGCTGCGGGCACACCCGCTGAGCCGGCTGCAGGTAGCGGCTCCATCAGCCTGAGCGTCATGGCTTGGGGCAACTTCGTCCAGCAAAAAGTGATGCAGCAAGCGCTCCAAGAGTTTGATAAGCAGCATCCCAATGTCAAGGCGAGTTACATCAGCACTCAAGGGGGAAACCAGTACACCAAGCTGGATACGATGATTGCCGGCGGTGTACCGCCCGATGTCTTCTACCTGGATCCGCCTCACATCCCTGTCTATGCGGTGAAGGGCGCTTTGACGGTGATCGACTCCTTCGTCCAGACAGCGAAGTATGACCTGCACGATTTCTACCCGAAAGCCCTCAAGCAGTACTACTGGCACAACCAGCTCTACGGCCTCCCTCGTGGCTTCGGTAACCAAGATCTCTATTGGAATGAGGACCTCTTCACGAAGGCTGGCGCGTCGCACCCTGGCGAGCACTGGAACGACCCCGCGTGGACTGTGGATGCTTTTCTCTCGCTGGCAGATCGCCTCACACGGCGCCAGGGCAGTCGCGTCGTGCAGTATGGTTACGGACAGGCGCTGGGCCTCCGCCAGTGGGAGCCCTGGGTGTGGATCTTCGGCGGTCAGGTCGTCGATCCCACCAACCGCCGCTGCCTCCTTGACCAACCGCCGGCTATGGCCGGACTCCAGTTCCTCGCCGACTTGATGCACAAGTACCAGGTGATGCCCACTCCCCAGTACACCCAGCAAGAAAACAACACCAATCTCTTCGCCAGTGGCCGCCTCGCCATGAACATGGACATTCCCGCCGCTTTGACCAGCTACCGCAAGCTGACGAGCATCCCCTGGGATGTGGCGCCACTGCCGAAGAAGGCAATCGCGGCGACGAGCGGCGGCGGTATCTGCTGGGCGATGATCGCCAAGCCCTCACATCCGCATCTCACCTGGGATCTGCTCTCCTGGGTGGCGGGCAAGCACGTTCAGACCATGGAGTGCCAGGCCGCCACGGTCGCGCCGCCGCGCCAATCGGTCGCTAACTCTGGCTGTTACGTTAAACCTAGCGTGCCTCCTAAGCACATGGAAGTCTTTCTGAACGCACCAACCTATGTCCACATCGATCCGCAATCGGTCTACTGGGCGCAGATCGACACGCTCCTGGGGAAGGAGCTCGGTTACCTCTGGGACGGGAGCAAGACAGCCCAGGAGATTCTTCCCAACCTCACGCCGAAGATCACCGCTATGCTCCAGCAGCAATAACCGCTTTGATGAGAGGGGAAGAGCAGTTGAGTTAAGGAGAGCCCGATGGTGGGGGGATACGAGAAGGCTAGTGCTGCTGACCCGGCGACTGAACAGGTACAGCGACGTCGCGCCACAGAACTGCGCTGGTCTCGGCGCCAGGCGCTCATCTGCTGTAGCATCAGCGCCTACGCGAGCGCAGGTCTCCTCTTGTTGACCGGTTGCGCGCGCCAATCGCCTGCTGGCAAGTCCTCGGCGGTGCTGCCAGGTGCCACTACTCCCGCTGGTCACACACCCACGCAAGCGGAAGCAGTGTTGTCGATGACCACGTGGGAAACGCCGATGAACGGCGGACGTATCTATCAGCGGCAGGCTGATGCCTTCCATCAGGAATATCCCGACATCAAGATCAATGTGCAGTCATTCCCGACGAACTATCCAACGAAGATCCAGACGATGATCGCCGGCAACGTCGCGCCAGATCTGTTCGGGGTGAATGTAGAGTATTTCGCCAAGTTTGCCCAAGATGGTGTCCTGCTCACGCTCGATTCGTCCATCGATGCCGACCATCGTTTTGACGTCGCCGACTTCTATCCGGCAGTCTTTGACTATTTCCGCTACGGTGCTCATCAGTACGGTATACCCAAAGCCTGGAATCCCGATCCGGTGCTCTACTACAACAAAGCGCTCTTCGATGCCGCGCGGTTATCCTACCCGACTGAGCGCTGGACATGGAATGACCTCCTGTCCGCCGCTCAGCACCTCACCGAACGACCGAGCTCTGGACCTGTCCGTCAGTTCGGCTTTGCCCGGACGACAGACTGGGAAGTTTGCGCCTCTCTCATCTGGATGAATGGAGGAAAGTTCTTTAGTGCCGATGGTCACCACTGCCTCTTAGATCAGCCGGCAGCCCAGGAAGCCCTCCAGTGGAGTGCCAACCTCAGCACGAAATGGCGTGTGGCTCCATCGGTTGCTGAGCTCACCGATAACAGCCAGGGACATCTCTTTGCCTCGGGGAAGGTTGCAATGATGACCGGTATCCGGGGGACGATCAAACAGCTTCGCAGCGTGCGCTCTTTCGGCTGGGATGTGACTCTTTTCCCCCAAGGTACCGCTGGACGTGCCTACGCGCTGCTCTCGAGCTGCTTCTCGATCTCCGCGCACTCTCGGTATGCGGCGCAAGCGTGGCAATTCCTCGCCTACCTCAATCGCCCGAGCACACAGGTGGCCGTTGCCGCGCTCGGCGGTGGCATGCCGACACGGCAATCGGTGGCGAAGGGGACAGCGTGGCGCCAGCCGGACCTGCCGCCGGCGAACGAGGCAGCCTACGTCGACGCGGGTCAGCACTTGCGAGCTTTACCGATCCTGCCAGCGATGCAGGCCGTCAGTGATCTCTTCAACCAGCAGACCACCTATCTCTGGCGTGGTGAAAAATCCGCCACCACGGTCACAGCGGCGCTGGTGCCGCGGATCAACCAGTTGCTGACCGGCACCACGAACCCTGGTTGATGCGACGCTGCTGGCACGTACCAGTCGAGGGCGTGAGCGATCCGGCCGGAGTCTGATATGCGGCGCTCTCCGAATCAGAGAGAGGTTCTCAACCTGATCTGCAAAGCGTTATCAATTAACTCTGTCTATCCGCTAGATGCTTTACGTGTTCCTTGTAATACAAGCGCTTGCATTCTATACTCTCCCAGTTGCCGCGTATCTAGAGGAGGCCTTATGGACATCCATGGCAATTCCGTACCTGCTGATCTCAAGAACAGGATAACCATTATCACACGTGGCGCCTCTCCTCAGGTCGCTGCGGCTTCCTCCCGTGAGCAAGGACGACCAAGCAGCATCGCCACCGGAGGCTTCACCTTGCGAGAGCGCCAGCAGGTGTTCACGATCAGCGCCGGCGTTGCGCTGAGCCACCGGCGCATCAGTAGCTCGGATACGGGACAGCCCTACGAAGCGCCAGCGGTGTCCCGGCGCAGCTTCCTGGGTGCGGCAGCTCTCGCTATTGGCGCAACGGCGCTGACCGCCTGCAGCAGCAACACCGCTACCGGTCAACAAGAGGAGACCTGCGCTCGCGTAGGCGCTGATGCTACAGCAGATGAGCGCCTGGCGCCGAGACCA
>JAMDCW010000133.1 GCA_023489405.1 Chloroflexota bacterium | reverse complement strand
GCCATTATTGCTCACGTTGACCATGGCAAAACAACGCTCGTCGATGCCATGCTCAAACAATCCCACGTCTTCCGCGAACATCAAGAAGTAGGCGAACTCATCCTCGACTCCAACGACCTCGAGCGGGAGCGTGGCATTACCATCCTCGCCAAGAACACCGCTATCACCTACAAGGGCTACAAAATCAACATCATCGACACGCCTGGCCACGCCGACTTTGGCGGAGAAGTAGAACGCGTCCTCAATATGGCCGATGGCTGCCTCTTGCTCATCGACGCCGTCGAGGGGCCCGTATGGGAATGCCGCTTCGTCCTTCGCATCGCCCTCCAAATGAACCTACGCCTCATTGTCGTCATCAATAAGATTGATCGTCCCGCGGCGCGTATCGCCGAAGTCCTCAGTGAGGTACAAGACCTCTTCCTCGAACTCGCAACCGACGCCGACCAGCTTGACTTCCCCACCCTCTACGCCATCGGCCGCAACGGTACAGCAGTCTACAGCCTCGACGAACCCCCAATCAACCTTCAGCCGCTCTTCGATACGATCATCGACCACGTTCCGCCACCCCTGGCGCAAGCGGATGGTGGCATGCAGCTCCTCGTCACCGCCCTCGACTACGACAACCATAAGGGGCTCATCGCCGTCGGCCGCCTATCGCGTGGCACCGCCCGCACCGGTATGAACGTCGTACGTATCGGCCGGGACGGTAATCAGACGCGTCATACGCTGACCTATCTCTTCACGCACCACGGACTTCAACGTCTCCCCGTCGGTGAAGCCACCGCTGGCGACATCATCGCCATCGCCGGGATCGAAGATGTTGCCATCGGCGAAACCATCACCGACATCACTACTCCTGAACCACTTCCACCGATCCACATCTCCGAGCCCACGGTCGAAATCACCATCGGCGTCAATACCTCTCCCCTCGCTGGCCGGGAAGGTCGCTATGTCACATCACGTCAACTCCGCGCCCGTCTTTTCCGTGAACTCGCTACCAATGTCGCCTTGCGTGTCGAAGCAACTGAAAAAGCAGATGTTTTTCGCGTCTCTGGGCGTGGTGAGCTTCACCTTGCCATATTCATTGAGACCATGCGTCGTGAAGGCTACGAATTCGAAGTCAGCCGTCCTGAAGTCATTCTCAAACGTGAGGAATCAGGGCAGCTACTCGAACCGATCGAGCGTGCCACGATCGACGTTATCGACGAATATGTCGGCTCCGTCACCGAGCTCCTCAGCCAGCGCCGTGGCCAGATGGTCAACCTCGCTGCCAATGGGAGAGGTTCCACTCGCCTCGAATACCACATCCCCACTCGCGGTCTCATTGGTCTCCGTAATGCCCTCCTCACCGCCACACGTGGCGAAGCAGTGCTGCACACTTTCCTCCTCGGCTATGAACTCTACCAAGGCGAACTGCCACTCACTCGCAATGGCGCTCTTATCGCTTCAGAAAGCGGTGCCGCTGTCACCTACGGCCTCCACAATGCCCAAGCCCGCGGCACGACCTTCATCGGCCCAGGAACCGAAGTGTATGAAGGCATGATCGTCGGCGTGCAGCAACGCACCGGCGACCTACTCATCAACGTCTGCAAAGAAAAACAAAAGACGAACGTCCGCTCCTCTACCTCTGACATCGCTATCCAACTCACGCCCCATACCGTGCTGAGTCTCGAACAATCGCTCGACTTCCTCGCTCGCGACGAGCTACTGGAGGTTACCCCTCAGAGCCTCCGCCTCCGCAAGCGATATCTTACTGAAAATGAACGCGCCAAAACCCGCGAACGTAGCCGTGAGCAACGGAATCGTGAACTAGCCGCCACCACTTCCCACTAAGACCACCATTCCAGCACTCCCAAGGGCGTGCTATCCTCAACGTCTACAGAGGAGGAGAAATGCGGAATGGGGCGCGTCTCAGGCAAAGTTGCTCTCGTCACCGGCAGCGCCAGCGGCATCGGTCGAGCTGCCGCCCTGGCACTCGCCCAGGAGGGGGCGACAATCGCCGCCCTCGACCGTAGCAGCAACATAGCTATCACTGTAGCGCGTATCCAGGAAATCGGTGGACACGCTTTCGCCATCCAAGCCGACCTACGTACAGAAGCTGCCTGCGCCGAAGCAGTCGCCACCACCGTCCACGAGTACGGACGGCTTGACATCCTCGTCAATGCCGCCGGCATTTTCCCGCGTTACGCCCTTAACGAAACCGATCAGGCCGTACTCGATCTCCTTTTCGGCGTCAACTTCAACGGTCCGCTCTTTCTATGTAAACACACTATCCCCATCATGCAGCAGCAAGGCGGCGGTAGCATTATCAACGTCGGTTCCATCCACGGTCTCTGCGGGGGCCGTGAACTCATCGCCTACGCCGCCAGCAAAGGTGCTCTTCTCAACCTTACGCGCACCCTCGCCCGCTCCTACGCGCGCGACCACATCCGTGTCAACTACCTCATCCCCGGATGGGTCCTTACCGAGGGCGAGCTCGCTATCCAAGCTCAAGAAGGTCACGACGAAGCCTGGCTGCGCACCCAAGGAGAACGATTGCCCACCGGCCGTATCCAGCTTCCTGAAGATGCCGCCGATGCTATCGTCTTCCTCGCCAGTGACGAGTCCTCTCAGGTCAACGCCAGCATTCTCAACACCGATGGCGGGCGAAGTTTTTTCACCATACTCTGAGAGGGTACGTCTCTCTCAGAACCAACGCGTAATCACTACCTTGCGTTCGCAGTAAAAGTCGATCGCGTCCCGACCTTGCGCATGCAACGTTCCGAAGAACGATTCCTTCGCCCCTGAAAAAGGGAAATAGGCCATTGGCGCTGCCACACCAATATTGATTCCTACATTGCCCACCGGCGTCCGGTAGCGAAACGCCCGTGCCGCAGCACCATCCTGTGTGAAGATCGAAGCGGCATTCCCATACGGGCTCGCCTCGATCACCTCTATCGCCTCATCCAAACTGTCAACGTGGATCACACCAACCACCGGACCGAAAATCTCCTCCCGCGCAATCGTCATAGTCGGTCGCACCTCATCGAAAATCGTCGGTCCCAAGAAACATCCTTCCAGGCGCGCCGCTGGATGTTCACGGCCATCCACCAGTAGGCGGGCTCCTTCTGCTACGCCGCGCTCGATGTACCCTTGAATGCGTTCCCTGGCACGCTCGGAAATCACCGGCCCCATCTCCGAGCTGCTCGCCAATCCATCGCCCACGCGCAATACCGTCGCTGCACCGCGCAGCGCTTCCATAAAACGCTCATGAATTCCACCGACGGTAATAATCAGCGAGCCTGCCAGACACCGCTGTCCCGCCGAGCCAAAACACGAGCCCATCACGTTAGAAACTGTCTTCTCGATCACGGCATCAGGCATCACTACCAATATATTCTTCGCTCCACCCTGCGCTTGCACCCGCTTGCCTTGTGCCGCTGCCCGCGCGTACACCGCCTTCGCCGCCGGCGTCGAGCCCACAAAGGAAATTCCTCGCAGGAGGGGATGATCGATAAGCGCTTCCACCACCTCACGATCCCCATGCAGTAAATTCAATACACCTGATGGAAATCTTACGTCTTCCAAAAGCTCAAAGACTCGTGTCATCGACAGTGGCACCTGCTCCGATGGCTTGACAATGAACGTATTCCCTGTCGCCACTGCGTAAGGCCAGAACCAGAACGGCACCATGATCGGAAAGTTGAAGGGGCACACTGCTGCAAAAACTCCCAGTGGCTGCCGGATAACCTCCTCATCGATGCCACGGGCAGCCCCATCCTCCAGACCGTAGCCCATCATTAACGACGGGATTCCTGCAGCCACCTCTACATTCTCGATTGCCCGTCGTACTGAGCCACGCGCATCCTCCAATGTCTTGCCGTGCTCCAGTGTTACCGTCCGCGCCAGCTCCTCAAAGTGCGCCTCCATCCGTTCTCGTACGGTGAACAGCAGGCGTGCGCGTTCAACAGGCGGTGTCATCCGCCATTCGCCAAACGCCTGCTGAGCCGCCTGCACCGCTATATCC
>JAMDCW010000119.1 GCA_023489405.1 Chloroflexota bacterium | reverse complement strand
CCTGACGGCGTCCCGTGCGCACGGCATAATCAAAGCTATAGCGTACGATACGCTCGACAGCCGTTCGAGTGAACACGATCGACTGTATCGCTACTTCGTGCGGCTGACCACCGTGGACACGCCCCCCGACCCCCGCATATTCGCCTTCAGTGTTTTCGCGAATACAGACAAAATTGACGTGATCAGACCCCTTATCGAGAAGCCGCCCTCGTAGCCCCGGAAGTAGACGGATTGGTCGCAAGTTGACGTACTGCTGAAAATGCTTGCGAATTGGCAGGATCATTCCCCAGAGCGATATATGATCAGGAACAAGCGCCGGAAAACCACAAGCCCCGAAATAGATCGCTGGAAACTTTTCCAAACGCTCCAGCGCGTCATCGGCCATCATACTGCCGTGACGTAAGTAGTACTCGGCCCCCCACGGAAAACGTTCGTATTCAAAGCGAAAACTGCCGGATACTTCACCGAGACAATCCAGAGTCTTGGTTCCTTCATCGATGACATCTACACCTATACCATCGCCAGGCACCAAGGCGATCGGGTAGTACTGCACGGTTCCTCTCCTCCCCCTCACGTCTGCGGATTGTAGCGCGGAATCGAAGGCTCAGCACTTCCACAAGAGCAGATGTACCGCAACGTCACGCCCCCATTGCCGCGCAGATGCCCCGCGTCTGACGCCTTGCCCGCTCCCCCGTTTTGCCGCTATCTCTCCTTGTATCCTGAAGTGAGAAGGGATTGCCTCAGTCCGCCCAAGTCCCCTTACTGTGCACTACGCTGCGGCACCCCCGTAAGCAGCGGACGTAATGCCCCACCTCCAAGTGGCTGAGCTTCTTTGCCTTGCCGCTTCTCGTATCGGCGACGATTCCCGAGATCCACCCAGTATATGCTCAAGGGCTAATGCTCACGCGCCGTAGGCCCTCGCAACGGACTGAAGTCACCAGATTGCAGCCGTACAAGCGTCTGCCGTTCCCGCTCTCGCACCATTTCCGCCGCAACTGGTAAATCCGCGACCAGATCGCGAGGGACGCTCAAGAGTCCATTGGCATCGCCGTGGAGGATATCCCCCGTTCGAATGGCTACCCCAGAAATCGTCACCGGCGCTCCGATATCAAAAATCAGAGGATTTCCATGAGCGACAACAAGTCCAGCGGCAAAGAACTGGAATCCACCCAGCCGTTGTACCTCATGCAGATCTCGGACACCACCATCAGTCAGCAAACCTACAGCACCTAAGCGCTTCATCGTCGTCGCCATGACCTCGCCACAATGACACGAATGGATACGATCCTGCCCCGCATCTTCAATGACAACGATCTTGGGTCCAGAAATCTCTGCCAGAGCCTGCCAGAGCTCATCGAGACCACGTGTACCACGACGTCCCTCCGTGGTGCTGTCTCCACGGCAGGTAATAGCATAACCACAGACGGGTGGCAGGTCCGGATAGAGACAGCGTACATCATAGCCAGCGAAGTGACCCAGTCGCGGGTATCTATTGAAGGTCTCGATCGCATTCGCCAGCGTCGGACTATCTATTGCGGCAAGCGCCGCTAGCTGCTGCTCGGCTATTGGAAAAGGATGACGCATCACGATGTACCCCTTAATGCTTCGTAAGCTCAGCGATAGCTCTCGCGGTTTCCTCCAGATCCCCGTCACTGGTATAGAAACCGGTCGAAACACGACAATACGGAGTCTTCGGAATCGATCGAATGATGATCCGGCGATCCGCTAGGCGAGCTGTAAGCTCTTGCGGACTCCAACGATCTTGAGAAAAAACCACTAACCCGGCATGCTGTTCCGTAGTAATAACGCGTAGTGCCACGATTTCCTTGAGCAAAAGGCGCATCTGCTCTGCAACAGTGTATGTCCGCTCAGCTATCCAATCCAGCCCGATTTCATCACGCTGCCAGCGCAAGCTCTCTTGTAACCCTGCAAAGTCCGCCGCATTCTGTGCACCCACCTCGAAACGTTTAGCAGCGTCGTGCGGAACAAACCCTTCGTTCGCATCACCCATACGTCCTGACATATAGCCGGCCCAAGAATTTTCCAACAGACGCCAGAGTGAAGGCCGGATGTAGAGTGCTCCCATCCCCTCAGGACCACAAAACCACTTTTGCCCGGCCATCGCGCAGTAATCGGCGCCACTCTGCCCAAGATGAAGTCGCATCGCCCCCGCACTTTGTGCCGCATCGACAAGGACCGGCACGTCCTGACGGTGTGCCACAGCCACGATCTCGTCAACAGGAAAGACCGCTCCCGTCATCCACGAAACGTGAGATATGGCTACCAGACGTGTGCGCTCCGTCAGGTGCTTCGCGATAAGGGCTGGTACTCGTTCTATCTCAGACGAGGCAACAGCAGTAACCCGTATCCCGAATCGCTGCTGAAGATTGGCGAGTGGCGCCGTCAGACTGATATGTTCGCTATCCGTCGTGATAACCTCATCACCTTCCCGCCATCTCATGCCAGCCAGGATGATATTGATGCCTTCCCCCGTGTTATGGGTTAAACAAACGCTCTCCTGTGGAGCCCCCACAATTTCTGCGAGCAGTGCTCGCAGTCCTTCGCGAAGCTGATGGTGGCGGTTGGAGCTCGCAGCGCTGATCCGGCCCTCCGCAACATCGCACTCGAGCGCCGCACGCATCGCGTCCAGAGAGCTGCGTGGCTGGGGGCCGCACGTTCCCGTATTGAGATAAATCTGGTTTTGTACCGCCGGAAGCTGTTCCCGAATCGTCTCCGGTATTGAAAGCACGTCTTACCTCCTTATGATCTATGCCGTATTCTAGCGAAGGCTTCATAGCCACGGGATCCTTGGCAAGGAAAGCCTCAGGAAGACAAATGTTAGTCGATCTTCTGTGCCGTCCTCCACGAGGCCGCTCCGGCGTTGGCCGGTACGCCCAAGAGCTTCACAAGGCTTTACGATCGCAGGGTATCGACAGTGCTCTCATCTACCCGAGATCCCTACCAGCATTGCTTCAATCATTGGTAAGCTCTCACTGGCCTATCGATCCAGCTACCTTTTTCACGAGCTATCCCCTATCAGTCTCCTATCACCCTGGCGCCCTGCGCCACGTGACCGCTCAACAGTTCGCTTCTTCCATGGCCCTATCTCCCGCGCACGTGATCACTGTGCACGATCTTTTCCCGCAAGATGCCCCCCTAGGACCAGGTGCAACGACTGCTCGGTTCTTTGACGCTCTCGGACGCGCCTTTCTGAGACGAGCTCAGGCGGTTATCGTCGACTCAGAAGCTACCAGACAGATGCTCCTACGCCGGCGCTTGACCATCTCGACTCGCATTCACCTGGTCCCTTTAGGAGTGAATCACTCGGTCATGTACCCCCGCCAGTCCCCAGCACCTCTTGGGAGAGACATGGGACTTTCCAGGAATGAGCCCTACATCATTTATGTCGGTACGGAAGCTCCCCGTAAACGCCTTGACCTCCTTGTATTCGCTCTCGGCGCTGCAAAGTTACGCTACAACGTGAAAATCACTATGGTCAAGGTTGGCCCGGCCGTATATCCAGGCGCCCGAGAACGCCTGGAAAAGTTAGCTCAGGCCTGGCAGATCCAGGATCAGATCATCTGGGCTGGCAGCCTGTCCGATGACGAGCTAGCCGCATTGTATACCCATGCCGCGTGCTACGTGAGCACCGCCAGCGCCGAAGGTTTTGGCTTACCCCTCCTGGAAGCCCTTGCCTGTGGCTGCCCTGTCTTAGCAACAGATATTCCCCCTCACCGCGAGATCTGTGATACCGCTGCACGGTATGTCCCCGTATACGCTGATGGCTGGATATGGGGCTCTGCCTTGTGCGAGGCTATCGCAAGCTTTTCCGAAGATCGCGCGAATATCACCAGAATAGCCCAAGATCGCGCCGCTCGCTTTTCTTGGGAGCGCACCGCCGATGAAACGCTCGCCGTCTATCGCTCCATTCGCCTGTGAGCTAGTGCTGTTTCACGTGAAACAACTCTCCTGTGCTACCCCGTGGCGCCGTGGGACGCTACGCCGGCCTGGAGGACCTGCTGCCCACCA
>JAMDCW010000026.1 GCA_023489405.1 Chloroflexota bacterium | reverse complement strand
AGGAAGTAGCCGTACTCTTCCGGGGTGACGGACTCAGGGGTATAGACCCCTTCTCCTTCTTGATGTCCTGCTGCTACTTCGACGCAGGGGATGAACTGCGCCCATTCGTATCCTTGATCGACGAGGTAGTGGAGCAGTTGCCGTGGCCGGCGGACGTTCGTTTGGTTCACGACGGTAAGGATATTGAAGTCGACACCGTGCCGGCGCAAGGCATCGATCCCTTTGAGCACGCGGGCGTGGGTGGCTTTGCCGCCCCAATCACGCCGTGAGGCATCGTGCCACTCTGGTGGACCATCTAGACTAACGCCGACGAGGACGTTCCACTGTTTGAAGAAGGCAGCCCAGTCGTCATCGAGTAGCGTGCCATTAGTCTGCAGAGCATTGGTGATGACCCATGGCTGCTATTGGACGTGCTGTGCGGCATAGGCGTGCTGGTGTGCGACCACCTCTTTGTAGAAGGAGAGCCCCATAAGCGTAGGTTCGCCACCTTGCCAGGCGAAAGAGAGGTATGGAGCAGCAATAGCGGCGTACTGCTCAAGGAAGCGATCGAAGGTCTCGAGAGAGAGGCGAGGGGCATTACGCCAGGGGTAGAGCGCTCGCTTCTCGAGGTAGAAACAGTAGGTGCAATGGAGATTACAGCGGCTCGATGTCGGTTTGATGAGCACGCTGAGCGGCTGATGGGCCACGCTGGCTTCCCTTTCCTTAGTACTTATCATGATTATGGGGTGGGAAAAGTGAACGCCCGAGTTAACATTCCACATCCGGCGCTGGTCCGTTGCTCACTGGCCACGACTCTGCCCGGCGTCAATGACAGGTGAGGCAGATGATACCCAATGGAGCACATCGTCGTAGTATGGAGTTCGATGCTTGTCTGGGCTCATTCCTCTCTATGGAGACTCCTGCTGGCAAGGCGCTATTCTGTGACAGCTTCCCGTGCGCTGTTAACAGTCGAGCATACCCAACTTTCCGGCTATCTCCTTGCGCAGGCACAAGGACGCAGTATGTAATACCCCTGATAATTACTGATAATATGAGCAATACAATACTTTTGTCGCGTGAACCGGATATCCTGTGGATCAGGTTGGGCGAAGGCGAGGTGACGTTCTCCCTGAAGAGGGTGTTATTAGCCAGAGATTTAAAGTAACGTAGCTTAGCGAGAAGCAGCATGTGGAGAGGTGAGCGATGACGTACGTCATTACGGAAAACTGCGTAGACGTCAAAGATGCATCCTGCGTTGAGGTCTGTCCGGTCAACTGTATCTACAGTTCTGATGACGACCGGGCCTACTTCATCAACCCTGATGAATGCATCGATTGTGGAGCGTGTGAGCCAGAATGCCCGGTTACGGCGATTTTCAGCGAGGATGCCGTACCCGAAAACCAGACAGAATGGACTGGCCTGAATGCGCAGTGGTTTGAGGACGCCGACGCAGTGCGGGCACGTATCAATGAGCTGGTGTCTGTAAAAGAGAGCGCTTAGGCGGAAGAGGCTGCTGACGATAGACCGAGGGCGGCTGCGCGCGGCGACGAAGAGATGACGGCTGGCGGAAACAGACGGAAAACTCAGGGCTTGGGTGGTGGCGTAGGTGCCCACGGCGCTAAGCGCCCGGGAAAGGCTTCGATCATCTGGTGAAGCCGTTCGTGGGTGCCATGGCCAATCTGCTCTTCCTCGAAGCGATCGAAGAGTGCAGTGAGTTGGGAATCGTCTTCGGAGAGAGCCTGCTGCATCAGGGGGAATAGCTGTGATGTTTCACGCTCGATGTGCCGGCGAAGGAGCTCAGCATAGCGATGCGCGGCCGTAGCAAGCGCTGCGCCGGTAGCGCTGTCTCCTGGGACATACGCTTGGACGGCGCTGACGAAGGCAACGGCGTACGCGTGATTCTGTGTATGCTCGCTGACCAGTTCCTGAAGGACTGGTGCGGCAGTGTGCTCGGCGAGTCGTGAGAAAACGATATTTTCTTCCTTGCCGTGATGGCAGCGGTCGACGAAGATGGTGATGAACTCCTGGATGTCTGTGAAGATATTCTGTGGGATAGGTTGGCCTGCCGCCGCCGCTGCCGCTGCTTGTTCGAGGAAGGTGAGCACGTGAAGTGTACCATCGTGCTCCGCTCTGAGTATGTCAACTGCTTGCACGGATCGCCGTCTCTTTCTGCTGCTTTATCGGTTCCCTGAGTGAGCTTGGCATGGGACGGGGCACGCGTCGTTGTACTAGCGCAAAGAGCAATGCCCGGCATAATAGCAATACAGCAGAGCGGCTACCTGGACGGCAAGCGTCCTCCCTGTTATGATCGAGGTGTTCCGGCATAACCATGTGGCATATCCTCACCTTGTGCTCGGCTGGCGGTTGGCTCACTCCGTAGGGGAAGGGGAGTGCCATGCCACGATTCCCGAATAGCGAGGGTGAGGTTCCAGGTAGAGACTGTGGAGAAAGGTAGAGAACGAGGAGGGAAGGCACGTCTATGGATGTCCATATTGGAGCAACGGTGGCACCACGTTCGGTTGTGAAGGAGGCCGAAACCATTATCCCGCTGAAAGGGTTGTGGGGTGTGGGCGCGGCGCTGGTGGCTCTCGTGGTCACGATTGCCGGCAACTGGCTGTGGGCACTGAACTTCTTGCACGTAGCGGCGGGGGGCTTGTGGACGAGCATCGACTTGTTCATGGGCTTTGTGTTAGGGCCACTCATGCGACGTCTGGACGTTCCGGCGCGCATGGCGTTGACGCGCCGGTTAATGCCGCAGATGCTGCTCATCATGCCGACACTGGTGCTGGTGACCTTGACATCAGGGTGACAGATAGCGCGTCATCTGGAGTACTTGAGCATCCCCTACCCGCAGCACTGGTGGTTAGTCGCGTCGTTCCTTGTCGTCGGCGTTATGGCGATCATCGCCTATGGAGTGCTCGAGCCGGCCAATATCACGGTGCTCCTGGAGATCCATAAGCCCAATCCCAACGGCGCCTTGATCGGCCGGTTGATGCAACGGTTCATCGCTACCGCGGGCATCACTGGCTGTATGCAGGTAGCAACGCTGATCATCATGTCAAGGATCACGACATGGTAACGACGCCTGAGCCGTACCGTGGCGATACGACGCGGTCGCCGATCGTCGGCTGTACGATCGGCTCGATCGTCTGCGCCTTCCTCGCTATCGGCATCATTGCCGCCTATCTTCCCCAAGCGGTGCCGCTTGTCTGGCCAGTGGCCTTTCTCGTAGCCTCCGGCGTGCTCTTGGTCGCTGCAATCATCTTGCTCTCGAGGTTGCGCCATTTCGCCTGGGCCATGTTTTTTGCGGTGGCACGCTGGATGGCTGTGCTCACGATGATCTTTGTCGCTATGACAGTACTCGTCTTTATTGTCGATGCGACAGGTGGGCTAACGCTTGCGGTGATGGCAATAGTCCTTGTGCTGACCGCGATCGACGTGCCGATCCTCGTCGGCTTCTCTGTGGCTCGTCACGAGCGCGTGACCTCCTGACTGATTGGCAGCAGTCGTTGATGCGCCGTACCGGCGGGAAGCGGCCACAGTGTGCTAGCGGCGCCGGGATTTGATAGAGGGGTGGCGGCGGGAGACTCTGGCCTCTTGCATTTGCACTAATCCGATCGGACAAATGGATAAACCGTTGACGCCGCGCGGTGGCCTGGCCAGGCACCTGTTGCCCGATTTCAGATCAAGGCTTCTCGGATCAGCGCGCGGCTCTTCTCGTCGAGTGAGCCGGATTCCGGCAAGGTATAGCGATTACCGCTCACATCGATGAGGCGGACTTCTCCGCTGGGTAACTCAACGATGTGCTCGCTACTCCAGTAGAGGACGAATTCGCGCTCTCCGTGGGATGTCTCCACACGCCAATACATGGGGCCGAGCTTGTAAGAGAGCGAATGGACGCGCGTAATCGTCGGCACGGTATAAAACCAGTCAAGAGACTGGCGGATGGCACGCTGGCTTTCCGCATCCAAATCGGTCAGGTCGTCAAGCAAGAGCAACTCGTGATCGGGATTGATGAGAACACTGATGAACTCGTTCGGGTGATGAAGCGGGG
>JAMDCW010000068.1 GCA_023489405.1 Chloroflexota bacterium | reverse complement strand
CGCCAGCTCCTGACTCGTTCCTCCCTATCCATGCTGATCAAGTCGTAGTAACGCCAGGAGCGAAACCGATCATCTTCTACACAGTGCTTGCCGTAGCTCAACAGGGAGACGAAGTTGTCCTTCCCGATCCGGGATTTCCTATCTATGCATCGCTCGTCCGTTTTGTGGGGGCTACGCCGATCGCGCTTCCTTTGCGCATGAGAGATCGCTTCGCCTTTCGTGTCGAAGATGTCGAACGGGTAGTGACGGATCGCACGCGTTTGATTATTCTCAACTCTCCTCACAATCCGTGCGGTAGCGCGCTGAGCCCGCACGATCTCAAGCAGCTTGCCGACTTCATTCGCGGAAAACCTATTTGGGTGCTTAGCGACGAGATTTATAGCCGAATGACCTATGGTACGCCACACGCCAGCATTGCGAGCTTTGATGGCATGGCTGAGCAGAGTATCATTCTCGACGGTTTCTCTAAGACATATGCGATGACCGGCTGGCGGTTGGGCTACGGAGTTTTTCCCAAACCGCTGGTACCGCACATCGTTCGCTTGATGATCAACAGCAATTCCTGTACGGCTACGTTCACTCAGATAGCGGGGCTAACAGCCTTAACCGGACCGCAAGATTGTGTGGTGACTATGATGGCTGAATTCGCGGAGAGGCGTGCTGCTATTGTTGAAGGGTTGCGCGGTATTCCGGGGTGGGAGTGTTTGATGCCGCAGGGAGCGTTTTACGCTTTTCCCAGAGTGGCGGGGCTGGGAGGAACGAGTCAGGAGCTTGCGGATTTCTTCTTGCGCGAGGCAGGAGTGGCGTTGCTGAGCGGCGCGAGCTTTGGAGCAGCGGGAGAAGGGTACCTACGTCTTTCCTATGCCAACGATCTATCTCATTTACGAGAAGCGGTGCACCGACTTGCCGAAGCTACAAGTCGCTGGACCGAACAGCAGACGCGCACAACGAGTAGTCTGGGATAGGGTGTGCAGATACTATCGTGTGGTCGAGTCGAGGTTTTGGGGCGACTCAACGTTCTGTCGGGTGTGCATTCCCGTGGTCGCTCGTGGTGATGCGGGATTCTCTCGTATCTGCTGGGGAAGACGTGGATGGGAGGGTGAGAGGGAAGAGAAATATGGCTCGGATTGACTTGCAGAGGCGGTTTGTACAGTTGAAGCTGGTATATGCTGGTCCGAGCGGATCAGGGAAAACGACGAACCTTTTACGTATTCGGGAGCTTTTCCCCTCACCGGTCGAGCATTCGCCACTACTGTTATCTGCGGAAGGGACACGGACGGTGTTCTTTGACGCTCTACCTATCGAGGTTGGAGAAATTCAAGGGCTCAAACTACAACTCTTCGTCTACGCGGTACCCGGTGAAGAGTTTTTTGTCGCTACGCGGGCTTTGATTATGAGCAATGCAGACGCGCTAGCCTATGTGGTCGATTCTCAAGGTGATCATCTAGAGCACAACCGTGACTCCCTGGCAGAGGTGGAGCGAGTTTTGACGCTCAACCAACGAAGCGCGCAACCTGTACCTATCGTCCTCCAGTACAATAAGCGGGATTTGCCCGGTGCGACTGATATCGCTTTGCTCGAGGCAACATTGAATCAGAAGGACCGGCCGGTAGTGGAAGCAGTAGCGGTGAAAGGGACTGGGGTGCTTGAGACGCTACAGCGCTTATGTGTTGAGGCAGTGAAGCAGTTACAGAAATAAGCTAACGCATGCGTGCATTACTCAGTGTCGATGATAAGACAGGCCTCATTCCTTTTGCTGAGCGGCTTCAGCGGCTTGGTTGGGAACTTTTGGCCACGGGGGGTACTGGTGAGGCGCTGCGCGCTGCCGGCATACCATTTACCTCAATTGCGGAGCTGACCCGCTCTCCAGAGATACTCGGTGGGCGGGTTAAGACGCTCCACCCGTTGATCTATGGGGGAATTTTGGCACGGCGCGGCAACGCGAATGACGAACGGGAGGCAGCGGAATTTGCTATTCCGCTGATCGATCTCGTAGCGGTGAATCTTTATCCCTTTGTTGATCTGCTGCACAATGCTGCGCTCTCTTCGAGCGAGCGGATCGAGCTCATTGATATCGGAGGTGTGGCGCTCTTACGGGCAGCAGCGAAGAATGCTAGCGATGTCGTTGTGGTTTCCCAGCCTTCGCAATATGAGGAGGTAGCATCATTTCTCGAAGCGGGAGGTGTACCTCGGGCTGTCCGTCTACGCTTAGCGCGGCAGGCTTTTGCGCTCACCGCGGCATATGATGGAGCGATCTCTTCGTGGTTTGCTACTCAAACGGGAGAACTGTTGCCAGAACGGTTGGTTTTGCCGTTAGAACGGCGATCTGTCCTACGGTATGGAGAAAATCCGCACCAACATGCGGCGTTCTATGCGCTGGCTGCGTGGCGTGGAGAGGGCATAATGCTCGACCGCTACCGACAACTGAATGGACGTGAACTATCTTTCAACAATTTGCTCGATCTGGAAGCAGCATTCGAAGCGGCTAGCGATTTTCTGGAACCGACTGTCGTTATCGTCAAGCATACGAACCCTTGTGGTCTAGCGAGCCATGACAGCCTCAAGGAGGCTTATGAGCAAGCACACGCGGGCGATCCGGCGGCGGCTTATGGTGGCGTTATCGGTGCGAATCGCATCGTTGATGAGGCGACGGCGCGCGCGATACGTCCGCGGAACTACGATGCCATTATTGCGCCGGGGTACGAACCGGCGGCTTTGGAGATTCTCCGCCGTAAGAAGAAGGGTGAGTTTATCGTTCTGGCACTCGAGGCTCCGTGGAGGCCGATTGCACTGCCTCAACCAGGTAGCTATGGCCAGCTCGATGTGAAGCGCATTAGCGGTGGACTCTTGGTGCAAGAACCAGATGCATTGCCGGATGAACAGATCGAGTTTCGCGTAGTATCTCAACGTGCGCCGACGGAGGCAGAGCTACGAGATCTGAAGTTTGCCTTTCGTGTATGTAAGCACGTCAAGTCTAATTGTGTTGTTCTCGCGAAAGATCGTGCGGTGCTTGGAATTGGAGCTGGTCAGCAAAGCAGGGTGCTGGCAGCAGAGATTGCTGTGAAGATTGCGGGTGAGCGTGCTGGTGGCAGCGTGATGGCCACGGATGGCTTTTTCCCGTTTCCGGATGGCGTTGAGCGTGGCATTGCGGCTGGCATCACAGCCGTCATTCATCCTGGTGGCTCGATTCGCGATGCGGAGAGCATCGCAGTCTGCAACGAGCATCAGGTGGCGATGGTTGTGACGAGCGGTGTTCGGCATTTCAAGCATTGATACTGTCTTTGATGGGATAGCCTGTATTTCTATGCCGCAGAGAGATTTTTGCTGGCTGCCACCATCCTGGCCACTCACCACGGCTACCGTGCGATCGTCGAGCTAGACGCGTCACGGTCTGGGGCACCAGACACCAAGACCGTCTGCCATCGCCAGCGCGTCAACCAGCCGACGACAAGCAGTCCGAGCACAACCAAGATGGTGATGGAGAGGAAGGCACGTGCATACCCCATAGGAGCGCCTACTGCGCCAGCGATGCCGCCAAGCAAGGGAGGCAGGATGAAGCCGTTGAGCGCCCCCAGGCCGCCAACCCATCCTGACGCTCCACCGACGGCGTGGGGGACATAGTGCGGCAGCAGCTTGAAAACGATAGCGTTCTGCAGTCCCATGCCGATGGCGATAAGCACCGTGCCAGCCAAGGATACACCAAAGGTATGGGTCATAGCTACCAGCAGCGTGCCCAGACCGATCAGCAGGAGGTTGCCGGTCAGTGCAAAGCGAATCGAGAGCCGATCGGAGAGCAGCCCGCCGGGCACCCGCACAAGCGCAGTCAGAAGGCTGAAGGTGAGCGTGAGGAGGCCACCCTCGGGCAGCGTCGTCGCATACACGGAATGCCAGAAGGTGGGCAGCCAGGCGGTGAGTGCCAGAAAACCGCCGAAGGAGACGAAGTACAAGTATACTAGCGCCCAGGTGGTAGGTGTCTGCGCCGCTAGACGTAGACCACCCAGTACTGATCCGGTGGGAACGAGATCCTGACCGAGAGCGGCCAGTTGGTTTCTA
>JAMDCW010000056.1 GCA_023489405.1 Chloroflexota bacterium | reverse complement strand
GCGTTGCTCGTCTTTTCGAACGGCCGGCAATGCCACTCACCGCTACCGCCAGCAACAACCAGCTAGCCAGCATGCGCACGAGCGTCAAATTGTTTGCCACCCCGATACGCTGTAGATGAGGCCCTCCGCGCAGCGGCTCTACCATTCCGAGATGTAGCCATACGAACCCCTGCTGCAACACCAGCCCGCACGCAGCCACCACCAGCATCACCACCACCTGTGATCGTGTCGCTACCGTAGAGGCCAGGGCGAGCCACACTGCAGATACCAGCGCAAGCCCCACAGTGCTCACCACGGTGCTCCACACAAGCGCCGGATAGGCACGCGTATCACTCACCGAGCGTTCCCACGAGTGCATCAAAAAATTCCACCAAGCATGAGGACGAAAGCGGTCGTCACGCAAATCACGAAGGAGTGTTTGGAGAAACCGGACGTCATCTTTCGCAAGATCCGGCGTTTCAAGCTCCACTGATACGTCAACTGACGTTGCGCTACTATGGGAAGCTCTCGTGGTGCTCACCTCGATTTCAAACCCGCTTCCTCACTCCATCACTACTCCATCACTTCTCGAGGTTAGTACAAGTCCATCATATGGTATCAACTTTCGAAAGAACCCTGCACGGTTAACACCAGAACGGTGAAAAAGGAGAACGAAGTGACCACTGAAGCTGCCGATGTGCTCCTAGAGCACGGCCTGATCCGTACAGGCTGGCCAGGGCTACCGATTACCGACGCACTGGCCATTAGCCACGGTCGCATCCTCGCCTACGGAAATGCCGCTCGCAGCTTGCGCGGTCCCAAAACGATCCAGCTTGACCTCCGAGGCGGTCTTGCTCTCCCCGGCTTTACCGATGCCCACATTCACCTCTTGAGCTACGGGATCACCCTCGACGAAGTGAACCTTACCGATGTCGCAGATTACGCAGAGGTCGAGCGTCGCCTCCAGGAACGGATCGCCCTTACATCTCCCGGTACATGGATTCACGGCAGCGGCTGGAACCAAGACCTCTGGAACGGCATCCAACCTTCATGTCACCTCCTCGATCGTCTCTCTCCTGTTCATCCCATCGCCCTCACACGCAAAGATGGGCATTCCCTCTGGGTCAACAGCCTTGCCCTCGCCAAAGCGGACATCCAGCGAGAAACTCCAGACCCCGCCGGTGGGCATATCGAGCGCTCCGACGACGGCTCTCCCACCGGCATTCTGGCAGAAACTGCTATGGACCGCGTTACCCGTCTCTTGCCAGCAGATGACTCCGATCGCTTCTATCAGGCCGTCCTCCGAGCAATGCAACGAGCCAGTGCTGCTGGCATCACCGGCATTCATGACTTTGAAGGGCCGGATGCTCGTGCAGCCTTCACTCGCGCTCGCGAGCACGATACCCTGACCCTGCGTGTGCACATGATGATCGATCTTCCTACCTGGCGTGCCGGCTGGCCCCCCGCGCACCACCCCAGGAATGATGACATGCTCCAGACAGGTCACCTGAAAATCTTCGCTGACGGTGCCCTCGGGTCACGCACCGCCGCCATGTTCGAACCCTATAACGGAACACCCACCAACCGTGGCATCGTCGTCACCCCACGCGAAGAACTCCAAACACTGATTACCGCGGCCGCCCACCAGCAGATCCCCTGCGCCATCCACGCTATCGGTGACTACGCCAACCACTTCGTCCTTGACACCTTCGCCGCAACCCAATCCACCTGGGCTCCCCAAGCCCTGCACCCTCGTATCGAGCACGTTCAGCTCCTCCACCCCGACGATCTGCACCGTCTCGCCCAGCTCGGCATCACAGCCTCGATGCAACCCATTCACGCCACCAGCGACATGCTCATCGCCGAGCGCTTCTGGGGCCAGCGTTGCGCTTCCGGCTATCCCTGGCGTACCCTGCTCGACCACGGTACGTCTCTCGCTTTTGGATCCGACAGCCCCGTCGAAACCCTAGACGTCCTCCAGGGTCTCTATGCCGCTGTCACGCGACGCTCTCCTTCTGGCTTTTCGCTCGCTGGCTGGCATCCTGAGCAGTGCCTCAGCATCGAAGAAGCCGTTGCCGCCTACACCTATGGCGCAGCACAAGCGGTCAACCGTGAACATGAGCTCGGAGACCTCCGGCCAGGGAAATGGGCCGACATCACTATCCTCGATCGCGACATCCTCAGCGCTCCGCCACAGGCTCTCCTAGAAACCAACGTGATTGCCACAATCGTTCGAGGTCGCACCATCTACGAGCGATCCTGATCAGGCGGCGCGCCGGCGCGTCAAATACAGCACAGCCACACCAGCAAATACACTCCCACAGCCAAGCAGAACAAATGCCTCGCCGATCAACCGGCCAGAAGAAAGAGGCCCAAGCTTCCACCACGGTGGTGGGCTCGCTTGTCGTAGTAAAAGGTGCGTATCGACCTCCTGGACGGTGCGATCAGCCGCTGCTGCCGCCGGCTCCAATAATACCTGCACCGTCCAATCTCCTGGCCTCCCTGGCAGCCAGTCGAACTGGAGATCTTGCTGTTGCCCTCCGGGAATCGTCACCGCAAGATCCGTCAACGCAACGCGTGGATACCCTTTTCGCTGCGCCCATATAGCCAGGCGCACATCTCGGGCAATCGCCTGGCCGCGATTGGCCACCACGATACTGACCGGCTGCTCCGCATACGGTGCTGTGGCTCCGGTGGTACCTACCCGCACCTGGACAATCTTCACCGCCGCCGGCGTCAGCCGTTCCGCATGCCAAATACCGTCGAAAGAGAGCTTCACCGGATCGATCGCCGGCGGGCGGCATGTGAAAAGATCTTTTCCACCAGCAATCCGCGGCCCGCCACAGTGCAATGCCGCTGTCAGCGCCACCACACCCGCCTGGGGAAAGCTACGCCCAACGGCCAGCGCCACCGTAGACGCCGGAAGTAGCTCCGCATGCCATCCAGCGCTCGCCGTCTCAGCAACATCCTGCAACCCCACGCCATCAATGGTGAGCGCCGGAGCCGCTGCCGGCAGCATCGCGCTCAACCCCTGCGCCGCGATATCCGGCTGGTGGGCAGGCAGGGCATTCCGCAACGTCTGAAGCGTCGCCTCATTCACCGGCGGCGATAACGGGCCCGAATTCAGCCCTCGGGGCACCTGCTCCACCTCAACCTGTCCATCTGCGCTATACAGCAGCCACCCCGGAACGTGATATAGCGACTCCACCTCCCGACCGGTCACAAAGCGATGCCATTCCCCGATGTGTTCTCCATCCAGCGTTCCTGTTCGAATGAGCTGGTTTCCATCGACATTCCAAACCCCCTGGGTTGCTCCCAGCGAGTGCAGCCGCCCATCGACCTTGCTCACATAGAGCCGCATCGCTGTCGTTACTACCGGATTCAGCTCGCCCCGGTAACCAGGAGCGATCGACCGATAATAATCCAGGGGAAGACGATCGCGATAGCCATAGGCATAGCTGAACAACCCCGGGGCCTGATCCCACTCATAAATTCCTTCGCTGCTGCGAAATCCCCCCTTTTCATTCGCCACGAAGGTCGCAAAATCCCATACATGAGACATAATCCATGCCGGAAATGTTCCATAATCCATCGTCTTGATCGCTGCTTCTCCCACAGGAACGAGCGATTGCGCTGGATAGCGCCCGAGCAAGCCAATCTTATAGAGCATCAAGCCATTACCATTCCCCCAGCTATAGCGGATGAACTCTGCCGGCAGCGGCGTTCCGCCATACTGCCGATAGGTGTCTCCCGCTGGGAAGAAATAGCTTCGAATAATCAAGTTGGGAAAACCCGTATGTCCGGGGTCGAAGCGATAGTACGCAAAGGGATTCTCGAAGTCCGCAACATTCGTCCCGTGGCGATGAAACGGATATACCGAGAAAATTTGCTCCCCATTCTCCGGCTCCGAATCAGGTAAAAAGCTTGCCAGGTTGAGGAGCTGTCCCTTCTGCCAATTCATCTGCAACGGCGGCGCATAGTTGAACCACGTCCGATCATGGATCGGTTGTGATCCCAAATATGGCCAGAAAACCGCCTGGGCAAACCCCTGTACGTGATAGTGCTCGACATTCAGAACGAGGTCCGTACGCGGCACATTGGACA
>JAMDCW010000116.1 GCA_023489405.1 Chloroflexota bacterium | reverse complement strand
GGGAGAGACCGATGCGCCGCTGGCCGGCATCAATGGCGAGGATGCGCCTGGCAGTGGGTGATGTCATTGGTGGAGTATCCGTTCTGAGAGTGTGGCGAGAGCGGTTTTGACGCCGGCACGCTGGCCGCTGCCAGTGGCGAGGCGTGGGGTGCCGCCGCCACCACCGCCACCCGTAAGCTGAGCGAACTCTTTGATGAGCTGGTTAGCGGGGAAGCGCTGGAGTTCGACGTGAGGTGAGGCGGCGACGAGCAACTGGGCACGGTCACCGGCTGGTGCTGCAAGGAGAAGGATTCCTGGATCGATGTGGGGCAGGATGAGGTCGGCGAGGGTGCGTAAGGTTTCGACCGCGGGGAAGCTGACCTCAGCAGCGACGATGTTGACATGGAGTCCACGCTGAGATGTATCAACAAGGCGAGTAGCTTCGGCAGCAAGGAGATCGCGTTGGAGAATCCGGATCTGCTGATGGGCTTTTTCAACCTCATCTTGGAGGATGCTGATACGATCGTTCAGTTCGATAACCGGACTTTTGAGTTTCTGAGAGAGATTTTCAATGAGCTGGAGGAGCTGGCGGATGTGATCGATGGCTGCGGCGCCGGTGACTGCTTCAATGCGCCGGTGGCCGGCGCCGATTCCACTCTCAGCGATAATGACGAAAGCGCCGATTTCACCAATGGCACGAACGTGAGTGCCACCACACAGCTCTTTACTATAGTCATCGATGCTGACTACGCGGACAAGATCAGCATATTTCTCACCGAAGAGTGCCATAGCACCTCCGGCAGTGGCTTCGGCGAGCGGCTTGATCGTGGTTTTCACCGACCAGTTCTGTTGAATGCAATTGTTGACCTCACGCTCGATAGCGGCAAGTTCTTCCGGAGTCAAACGGGAGCCATGGGTGAAATCGAATGTGAGTCGATCAGGAGCAACGAGAGATCCAGCTTGCTCGACGTGTTCTCCAAGGTGACAGCGGAGGGCTCGGTGAAGCAGGTGGGTGGCCGTGTGATTACGACGTGTGTTGGCGCGACGCTGGACATCGACCTGAGCAAGGACGGAATCACCTTCGTGGAGATATCCTTCGAGGAGAATTCCATGGTGGAGGACGACACCGGAGGGCAATTTTTCGAGAGATCGAACGCTCATACGGGCATCATCGCCGGCGATGACGCCCATATCGGAGACCTGTCCTCCGCTCTCAACGTAGAAGGGTGTACGATCGAGCACGACCGTGATGGGGTCACCAGCGTTTGCCTGATCGACGCGCTGATTATCACGAACGATATGTAAGACTTGAGCGGTATCTTCCTCACGCTCATAGCCAGTGAATTCGGTTGGAGGCAGCCGAGTGAAGGATTCAGAGGCAATTTCACCGACCGCCCCAGTGGAATGGCGACGGTAGTCTTGGCGACCAGCTTCGACTTGGCGAGCCATCTCTGCCTGAAAACCTGCGACATCGACGGTGAGGCCGTGTTCCGTGGCGACTTCCTGAAGCACTTCGAGGGGAAGGCCACGGCTGTCGTAGAGAGTGAAGGCGTCTCTGCCGGAGATGAGGGTTTGTCCGTGGCTTTCCAGGTCGTGAGCGATGCGTTCGAAAGCGGTCATACCCGCTTCGAGAGTGGCGACGAAGCGCCGTTCTTCATCATTCAAGATCTGGAGGATGCGTTCGGAGCGCTGCTGCAACTCGGGATAGGCGTCGCCGTAGGAGCGGATGACGAGAACGGCGAGGTCCGCGAGGAAAGGAGGCCGAACATCGAGAAGAATGGCGTGACGGACGGCACGGCGTATGATGCGGCGCAAGACATAGCCCCGACCGTCGTTGGCGGGGCGAACGTTGTCGGCTAAGAGGAAGGTCGCCGCTCGAGAATGATCAGCGATGATGCGAAATGAGCGATCGCGTTTGGTGTTTTCTCTGTAGGGAAGATGGGCCCGTTCGGCAATAGTATTGATGAGGGGATAGAAGTCCGAAGTCTCATAGACCGTCTTGACGCCTTGCTGGATGCAGGCCATACGCTCGAGTCCCATCCCGGTATCGACGTTTTGCTGGGGGAGAGGATGGAGAGCACCATCAGGAGCACGATCGTACTGCATGAAGACGAGGTTCCAGAATTCGACGAAACGGCTGCATTCGCACCCAGGGGCGCAGGTGGAGCTGCCGCAGCCTTGAGCGATGCCGCGGTCATAGTAGAGCTCGCTGTCGGGGCCGCAGGGCCCTGGAGCAGCTTCTTCGGGCCACCAGTTGGAAGAGAGAGAAACAATGCGCTGGGGAGGGATACCGACATCCCGCCATGCTTGGGGAGAGACCTCGTCGTCGGGATGAACGGTGACCCAGATGTGGCCTGGATCGAGGGCGAGGCCGTTGATACTGAGATCCCAAGCATAGACGATAGCTTCGCGTTTGAAATAGTCGCCTACTGACCAGTTGCCGAGCATTTCGAAGAAGGTGGTGCGGATATCGTCGCCTACTTCGTCGATGTCAGTGGTTCGGAATACCTTCTGGACGGAAGCAAGACGCTGTGCCGGTGGCACGGCGTGACCCAGGAGATAGGGGATTACCTGAGTGACGCCAGCGGTGGTGAAGAGGAGACCCGATTCTTTCGGAGGGATGAGGGAGGAGCTGGGAATGACGAGGTGGTCGTGACCGCGAAAGTAGTCGAGGAACAGGTTACGGATTTGACCGCTGGTTAGTCCCGGCATACGCAATTCGATTCCTCTCCTGCTTCGCGCTAGACACCCTTAATCATCTAGCAGATTTTTGTGCTGCACACTGAGGTGCATGATACGGAGGGGAACGCTGTTGGCGCCAATGGGTGGTGTAGAGGGAGCAGCTCTAAAGCAGCCGCTGGACCAGGCGACGTCGCATGCGGGCGACGATGTCGGGGTGGCGCTCGGCCAGATTGTGGAGCTCGTGAGGGTCGTCGTGCAGGTTGTAGAGCTCAGTGGTATCGTTGTAGTTTTCGACGAGCTTCCATTCGCTGTTGCGCAAGGCACGGCAGTGTAGGAGCTGGCTGACCGTGTCAGTGCGGTGCTCCTGGGTAGGGTCGCCGAGGAGGTGCTGGAAGGATTGGGCATCGAGCTGAGAGGCTAGAGGGATGTCGGCAAGCGCGAGGAGGGTGGGGTGAACATCGGACAGTTCGATCTGGGCAGCCGAACGGCCTGGTTTGATGTTTGGACCAGCGACGATGAGCGGGACACGTAGAGCCGGTTCGTAGTGGATGCTCTTTTGGAAGAGGCCGTGGTCGCCGAGCATCTCCCCGTGATCGGAGCAGTAGATGATGTAGGTGTTATGAAGCTGGCCTTTTCGCTCGAGAGTCTGGAGAATTGCGCCGACTTGGGCATCGATGAGCTCGAGAGCAGCAGTATACTGGCGCCGGACAGCGCGGATATCCTCGAGCGTAGCGCCACCTTGCCTTTTGGCTTTTTGGTGCTGCCAGTTAGGCTTGTTGCGCAGGCTGTCAGCGATAGGGTCAGGCATCGGTGCCTGCCGGAAATGGTCAGCGAATTCTGTCGGAGGATCCCACGGATCGTGGGGACCGACGAAACTAACGAAGAGGTGCCAGGGGGATTCATCGGGGAAGCGCTCGAGAAGCTCGCAGGCGCGGCGACCAATGTAGCAGTCTTCCCAAGCTTCGGTTGGCGGAATCCGCGGCGTACCATACTGGTTCCTGGTGAGAGCGGCGATGATAGGCGCTGCAGAAGCGCTCGAAGAGCCCTTTGGCAGCCAGGTAGTAGTTATAGGGGCCGTTGGGAGTGGGGCCTTGACCGGCGTGCATCTTACCTTCGCATTCGATGGGATCGGTGAACCCATAGGAGTAGGTGATGGGAAGGTTGCCGTCGCAGCCATTGTAGTGATCGGGTTTATGGAGGTCGATTTTACCGACGAAGCCGACGCGATAACCATTGTCGCGCAGAGCTTGATAGTAGGTGGAGGCATCACGAGGAAGGAAGGCGCTGTTATCAAGGGCACCGACACGATGTGGCTGAAGACCGGTGGCGAGGCTGATACGCGAAGGGGCGCAGAGAGGGCTATTGACGGTGCAGTGGGTGAAGAGGATGCCTTGAGCAGCGAGGCGATCGATGTTGGGCGTTCGTGTCCAGTGGGCGCCGGCGGCACCGAGCCAGTCGAAACGGTGCTGATCGCG
>JAMDCW010000128.1 GCA_023489405.1 Chloroflexota bacterium | reverse complement strand
CGGCATGCGGACTTAGGATGCCGCCTGCATGATCTGGTGCAGGGGAGTTTTCAGCCTGTTTTAGACGATCCGATGACCCAAGCAACGCCGGAAAACGTGAGAAGAATTCTCTTCTGTTCAGGTAAGATCTTCGTGGATCTCGACAGTGCCCCTCAGCGGGCTCTGTTGCCCCACATGGCAATCCTCCGGATTGAGCAGTTGTACCCGGTTCCAGAGAAGCAATTATATGCTGTGCTCAAGAGATACCCCCGTGCCCAGGAAGTTGTTTGGGTCCAAGAAGAGCCGGAAAATATGGGAGCCTTGCCTTATTACGCCCCAATTATCCAGCGCCTTGTTGCCCCCTTGTCGTTTCGTGCCGTCGCTCGCCCACCGCGCGTCAGTCCTGCCGAAGGTTCTCCAGAAGCACACCGTATCGAACAAGAACGGATCGTCCGCGAAGCGCTGCACGGTGATCCAACGGTGTCCGAAGCCCAGAGGGAGGTAATTCATGCCCGTTGAAATCAGAGTGCCCGAAGCTGGTGAATCCGTTCTAGAAGCGACCGTCCTGCGATGGCTGAAAGAAGAAGGTGACGCGATTGCTGCCGGTGACGTCCTGGCCGAACTGGAAACCGATAAGGTAACCCTAGAGGTAAATGCTCCGGTGGGAGGTACGCTGGAGCAAATTCTCAAGCAAGCCGGCGATACAGTAGCTATGGGAGAGATTATCGGCAGTATCAGGGAAGCTGCCACCGAGGATCAAGAGCTGCCGGCAATGACTCCAGCCCAAGCTGCATCGACTGATACCGTGACTCCTTCAACGGAGAGCCAATCAGGTGATGGCGAACACCTGCGTATTACCCCGCTTGCTCGTAAGCTAGCTGAGACACTCGGCGTTAATCCCCGACAGGTCGAGCCCTCTGGACCCGGTGGCCGGATCACTCGAACAGATGTCGCCGCATTTCGGCAGTCTCCCCCAGAAGGTACAGCCACTTTAGAAGCTCCCGGTGCTCAGGGAGCGTCAGCACCATCAGCGGTAAAGATGCAGGCCTACTCGGCAGTCGCTGAACGTGAAGAGGTCGTACCGCTATCTCGCCGCCGCCGTACGATTGCTCAACGCCTCGTCGAAGCAAAGTCCGTGACGGCTATGCTCACGACATTCAACGAAGTGGACATGTCTGCCGTTGTCGATCTCCGTAAACGGCGTCGAGATGCTTTCAAAGAGCGGCATATGACCAGCCTCGGATTTATGTCGTTTTTCACTCGAGCTGTCGTTGGCGCCCTAAAAGTATTCCCGCACCTCAATAGTGAGATCCGTGGAGATAACCTGATCATTAAGCGCCACTACGCTATTGGTGTCGCTGTCGATACGGAAGAAGGGCTCGTTGTTCCAGTAGTGCGTGATGCTGATCGCCTGACTTTTGCCGAGATCGAACAGACAATCAGCGACTTGGCGTCGAAGGTGCGCACAGGAAAGCTGTCTATCGCCGACCTACAAGGCGGTACTTTCACCATCACGAACGGTGGCGTATTCGGCTCTCTCTTCTCGACCCCACTGCTGAATATGCCACAGGCGGCAATTCTCGGTATGCACCGTATTCAAGAACGACCAGTAGTGGTCGATGGCCAGATCGTCATACGCCCTATGATGTACCTGGCGCTTACCTACGACCATCGTATCGTTGATGGCAGGGAGGCAGTGCAGTTCCTTGCACGCATCCGAGAGCTCATTCAAGATCCGGAGTTACTCTTATTGGAAGCCTGAGGTTGCTGACTCTTCCCGCCATAGCAGCCCAGAATCGCCTGGGCGTTCGCTCCTCTCCTTGTCGCTGGATAGTTTGGCATAGTTTACGCTAATATCATGCTGGGTCGCTGCATATGTTTAAGAGTACGTGAGGAGCAATATTCTTGGCAGAGGTAACAATCACCGCAACTCGTAATGGCCCCTATATGGTCAAAGGCCAGATCAAGCTCATCGACCCGCAAGGGAATGACGTCACCCTCCAGGGTGATGAAATCTATCTGTGCCGTTGTGGACACTCCGAACACAAGCCATTTTGCGATGGCAGTCATAAGCGAGTGGGCTTTAAAGCGTCTGATCCTGCTCCATCACAGACCTCTTAAGACGTTATGAAAAATGTAAAGTCTGCGGGGGAGAGACTCTCTCTTTCCTAGAGGAGAGAATGAAGGTGAGTGAGGATTTCATCGCCGTTGCTCAGAGTAAGGATGTTGCCGGCGGATCGCTCCATCGACTAGAGGTCGATGGTAAACCAGTTATCCTCGTTAGAGTCCAAGGTAAAGTCTGTGCCCTCGCCGCGATCTGTACTCACGAGCACGCTGATCTGAGCGAAGGCGACCTCGAAGACGAAACAATTTGGTGCCCGTTGCATTCCTCAGGGTTCAACGTCTTTTCGGGAGAGGTGACGAGCCCGCCTGCAGAAATCCCCCTCGATGTCTATGACGTTCGTGAAGGAGAAGGATATATTCTGGTGAGTAGGAACCCGCGGGCGCGTGATTGATAACTCTCCGGAGCACGTTGTTGTCGTAGGGTCTGGTCTTGCAGGGTTGCGTGCCTGCCAGGCGCTGCGCTCACGATTCTTTTCTGGCAAAATAACGCTCATCGGTGCAGAGCAGCGGCTACCATATGATCGTCCTCCGCTATCGAAAGGATTCCTCCAAGGGAAACAGGCAGAGGCTGAGATAGGGCTCATCAGTGAGCAAGAGCTGGCTGATCTAGACCTCGCCTTTTATCGCGGCGTCAATGCTAGCCAGTTAGACCTTGCTCTCCAGCAAGTAGTATTGAGTAACCGTGAAAATATCAAGTTCGATCGGTTGATTTTGGCGACAGGATCATACAATCGCCGCCTCCCAATCCCGGGGATCGACCTCGAGGGTGTCTTCTCACTACGAACGCTGGATGATGCCGTAGCGCTGCGGGCGACGGCAGAGGCTGCTGCGCACATTGTGATTATCGGGGCAGGCTTCATCGGCTGTGAAGTGGCCGCTTCGCTCTCTGGTGGTGACGGGCATCGCCACATTGATGTCGTGGAAGCGCTCGACGTGCCGCTGAAGCACGTATGTGGCCCGGAGGTCGGCATCGCCATCCAGCGTTTGCACGAGACACACGGTGTCCGTATTTTCACCAACGCTTCTGTGGCGATGTTACAGGGAGACGGACACGTCGAGCGGGTTGTGCTCACGGATGGTCGCACGTTGTCTGCCGATCTCGTCATTGTGGCTGTTGGTGCCGCTCCGGCTATCGAATGGCTTCGTGACTTGCCCTTTGTCTCGCGAGCAGGAGTTGAGGTAGACGCTTCCTTACAAACTCCTCATCCAAACGTCTATGCGATCGGCGATATCGCCCGCTTTCCCGATCCATTGACTGGTCAGCTCATCCGTGTAGAACATTGGGAGGTGGCACGCGCCCAGGGGTTGCACGTCGCCGGGATCATCACTCAAGGTCCGCAGCCCTATCGCACCGTGCCTTATTTCTGGTCGGATCAGTATGATCGTTCATTTCAGTATGTTGGTCATGCGACACAGTGGGATCGTGTCATCGTGCGGGGAGATCTCGATACGTGGGATTTCCTCGCCTTCTATGTTTATCAGAATCGCCTCCTTGCCATATTAGCCTGTGGCCGTACGCGCGAATTTCGCTTTGCCCGCCAGTTAGTAGAGCGCCAGATAGCCGTAGACCTCGATGCGCTGCCCCATGCGTCAGTCGATCTCCGTCAGCTAGCTGCGCGTGGATAGTGAACATGCGTAGTCGTACCGCTGAGCTTCTACTCCTCATCCCAGTCATTTTGCTGTTGACCGTTCTGGAGCTGACGCTCGCCATAGAGGGGAAACAATCGCTATACAACGCCTTGATAGTGTCCGGTGGCTTCGGACTCTTATTCTTGGGTAGCCACCTCGTTTTTCGGTTGACGAAGTCGGATGCTGACTCACTATTGCTGCCGATTGTGGCCTACCTTGCCAGCATTGGACTAGCCTTCAATCTCCGTCTGCATCCGAGTACGTACTACCATCAGTGTGCGTGGATAGCTCTTGGGCTGGTGATTGCGGTACTCATCGGCGCCAGCCGCTTTGATTTGTGGTGGCTTTCCCGTTTCAAGTATACATTCGCCCTCGCTGGTTTTTTGCTCCTCCTCGCCACCGCACTCTTCGGTCGCGAAGTCAATGGCGCAGTT
>JAMDCW010000047.1 GCA_023489405.1 Chloroflexota bacterium | reverse complement strand
ACTCACCGAGCTGATATTGATGATCCTGCCACCGCTCCGGAGCATGGGCCGGACGACAGCTCGACTACAAAAAAAGGCGCTCTTCAAATTCGTCGTCAAGACAGCATCCCACGCCGCCTCATCCATACGCATCACCAAGGTATCGCGTGTGATCCCGGCATTATTGACGAGAATATCGATCCGTCCGCACTCCTTCACCAAGCGATCTACAATAGCATCAGCAGTTCCCGCCTCACCGACGTCCCCCGGCACGAGTAACCCTCGAGCCCCAGTCTGCTCCACCGCCGCCAGAGTTTCTTCCGCCGCCGCCGTCCGGGCAAGATAGTTGATCCCAATCACCGCACCCGCCTGCGCCAGCGCCACCGCAATTGCCCGTCCAATCCCGCGAGACGCTCCCGTAACAAGCACTACCTGCCCTTGAAGTTCCTGTCCAACCGGCACGACGGTAGTCTCCCTCCTTAGCCATAGCTAGGCAACGCCTCAACACGCACAACCTTATAACTAACGCAACGTACCCTTTGTGCTCGGCATCTGCATTCCCAGGCGCGGTTCGATCCTCGACGCTGCATCCAGAGCGCGTCCAAAGCCTTTGAACGCCGCTTCCACTATGTGATGCCCATTAAGACCACGTGAAACGTGCAAATGAAGATTACATCGTGCTTCTAGCGCAAAAGTCTCAAAAAAATGGCGCGCCAGATCGGCTTCCATGTCTCCGACCATGCCAGCAACGCGAGGACCCAGGTCTACAGCAGGGTATGGCCGCCCGGAGAAGTCGATCGCAACACTCACCAAAGCTTCATCCATAGGCATCTCACAGTGGGCCGCGCGCACGATCCCTCGCTTCTCTCCCAGCGCCTCCCCAAACGCTCGGCCTAAGCAAATAGCTACATCCTCCACCGTATGATGCTTATCCATAGCAACGTCTCCACGAGCAGTCACTCGAAGATCGAACAGCCCATGGCGCGCTACGTGATGAAGCATATGATCGAGAAAAAGTACTCCGGTTTCTACCGCGGCAACTCCACTACCATCGATGACAACTTCAACGGCAACATCGGTTTCTCCAGTGCGCCGTTCGCAACGTCCCACCCGCTCTTCAGCCATCACGATCCATCCTCAATCGCACACGCACAGCCGCGGCGTGTGCTTCCAATCGCTCAGCTTCCGCAAGAGCGATGACGCTCGGAGCCAGCGCTCGCAACTGCTCTTCCCCGAAGTGGAGAACGCTCACCCTCCGCGTAAAATCATCAACCCCTAACCCAGAAGCAAATCGCGCCATCCGGTAAACCGGAAGAATGTGATTGGTACCCGCCGCATAGTCTCCTAACGGCACCGGCGTAAAGCCTCCAACGAATACGGCCCCCGCATTCCGCACCCGAGGGACCCATGCCGCCGCCTCACGGATGCTCAACTGCAGGTGCTCAGGCGTAAATTCCGCGGCTGCTTCGAACGCTTCATCCAAGTTCGCTACTTTCACAGCACCTCCACCATAGCGGAAATTCTGCCGGATAATATCACGACGCGTACGGAGCTCGACTTGCTGCTCCATTTCCGCGTCCACAGACTCGATCAATGAGCGACTAGTACTCACCAATACCGCTACACTATAGGGTCCGTGCTCCGTCTGCGTCAGCATATCCGCCGCGGTCCAGGCAACCGGCACACTGTCGTCAGCAATGATCAGGGCCTCGCTAGGCCCTGGCAAACCACCAATGCCTACTTGACCATAGACGAGACGCATCGCTAAAACGACGATGGCATTCCCCGGTCCAACGATCTTATCCACCGGTACGATCGTCTCCGTACCATAGGCGAGCGCTGCAATCGCTTGAGCCCCACCAATCTGATAAATCTCTTCCACACCAGCAATGTATGCCGCAGCCAGCATTAAAGAACGCTCCTGCGGATTCGCCCGGAGTGGTGAGGCGAGAACCACCCGCCGGCACCCTGCAACTCTTGCTGGAATAGCAGCCATGAGCAGAGAAGACGGATACGCCGCCAAACCACCCGGAGTATAAATCGCCACGCTCTCGATCGGCTGAATCATCTGGGTCAACAGTGCGCCAGATTCAATATCGACATAGCCGCTCTTCCGCTGTTTTTCGTGGTAAGAACGGATACGCTCCGCAGCAACGCCGAGAGCATCTCGCACACCTGCATCGAGCGACCAAAACGCTTGCTCGCATTCCTCGCCAGGAACACGCCATTGCTCCGGTACAACATCACCAAACGCATGGCTAGTCCGGCGCAGCGCCGCATCACCTCCAGCACGCACAGCCTCGACGATCGCCGCCGCCGCTTCCCCTAGGCTGAGGTCTCGACCGAATAGCTCCCGATACACGCGTTGGATCGATGCCGGAACCGGAACATCTTCAAGCGGTGTACGGCGTAAGACAGTCGCGTGTGCTTCCGCTAGCGACTCACTAATGCGCAGCACCAGACTCTCCCCTCCGATCCCTACATGACGAACACCCGCTAGAGAATTCGAATCTCCTCAGAACTCCCATCCCCTCCACAGCAGAGATACACCGCTGTGTTAGGATACGGACATCGATCAGAGAAACGCAAAGCAAAGGTGAGAGCAGCATGCTATCGCGGTTGTGGATCCTAGCAGTTGGTATCGGTATCGGCTTCTCTGCCGGCATCTTAACTGCGCCACGAAGCGGCGAGGAGACAGCCTCCCTCTTGCTCAAGATGATTAAAAATGCCGCCGCGCGCCTTCACTCTGCAAACCACACCCTCGAGCCACTTGCCGAAGACCTCTTGCGCTAAACACCGGCTTAATCGCTATCAACCTCATCTTGCTGAAGGTCATCAGTATAGAACAGAATTTCTTCACCCTTGAAAACAGTCAACTGGAGATCATCTCGTGCCGTGTCCGCTGACAGTACCAGGTCCTCGTCGATCTGTTCGATCAGTTCCACGAGATCCTTGTCAGCCAGTACTTGGTCGAGTACAAGTGTCCCGCAAACCTCCGATCCTCCAAAGTGCAGATCAAGCCGGCCAAAGGACCGCCCATCGCGAACAAGTATATACGTCTCGCTAGAAGGTGTTCGAAACTGTCGCTTGTATGTTATTCCTGTCATCATGGTCTAGTAGTGTAGCAGCTTTGGAAGGCGCTAGGTCCAATAGTAGGAGCTTTCCTCATGGGACACGACCGAACACTCTACTGCTTGGCATGCTCTGTAACATTCGCATGAGATTGAGATGAAATAGTACTACAGGAGGATATGAAAGGACTTGTAGAGCCGCCCCTTTCATACTCCCCAGGCGCGGCAGTAGACAGCACATCTTTGTAGCTTCATCATATCAGGGAGAGTACTGTGGCAAAGACATTGATTATCGTCGAATCGCCGACAAAAGCGAAGACGATCAGCACCTATCTCAGCAATGACTATACGATCAAGGCCAGCATGGGACATGTGCGAGACTTACCGAAGAGTCAGTTAGGTATTGAGCTCAGCACGTTCGAGCCCCACTACGTCACTATAGGTCGTGCCAATATCCTCAAAGATCTCCGTAGTGCAGCTCAAGGGGCAGAGCGCATCCTGCTTGCAACTGATCCAGATCGTGAAGGTGAAGCTATAGCGTGGCATATTGCCCACCTACTCCATATTCACCATCCCCAACGCCTCGAATTCCACGAAGTAACCCGTAAGGCCATTCAAGAAGCCCTCGCGCATCCCCAGCCGTTGAATCAAAGCTTAGTCGAGGCACAGCAAGCTCGCCGCATCCTCGATCGCCTCGTCGGCTACACACTTTCACCGCTCCTCTGGCGCAAAGTTCAGCGCGGCATCTCCGCCGGACGTGTCCAATCCGTCGTCCTCCGCCTCGTTTGTGAACGCGAACGGGAAATCCAAAGCTTTGAACCACAGGAATACTGGACTCTCGATGTCTGGCTCAGTCAGCTCACTCACAATGATCCTTTCCTCGCCGCCGTCATCGAAGTCGACGGCAAGAAACCGGACCTACGCACGGTCGGCGACGCTCAGGCACTCACCACGCGCCTACGGCAGTCAGCATTTGCCGTCCAAGACATCACCAAGCGCCCCATTCAGCGCCGCCCCGCGCCACCCTTCACCACATCTACACTGCAACAAGCCGCCTCGAACCGCCTCGGCATGTCCGCAAAGCGCACCATGGCAATCGCTCAAGAGCTCTATGAAGGGTTG
>JAMDCW010000019.1 GCA_023489405.1 Chloroflexota bacterium | reverse complement strand
ATGCCATCCACTCGCCGCGCCGTGACTTGCCGGCGGCCACTGACTTGTGAAGAGGGTATCAAGACGCTTGTTCAGATTCGCCAGGAACGTATTCTCCTGGGCTTGAGTGATCCTCCCCCGCTGAACTGCTTGGTCCAACCGTGCCTTCACCCGGTCGATGGCGGCCGCTTTCACCGTCGAAAGTGCCACGCCCTGCTGCTGAGCGATCTGGGCGATCGTCTGTCCATTGTGCAGGTCGGTCATGAGCTGTTGCGGCGTCAGCTTCAATGTCGATGCAATCACCGATAGACCTTGAAACCCGAAACCACCTCTATGAAGGCCACCGAAATGGTGCAGCGGTGGATGTTGCCGGAGGTACTGCTGCCAGGAAGTGAGAATCGTCGCCTCCTGCGCCTTGGAAATTGTCCCCTGCGAAACCAACTGATTCAGCACGTGCTGCAAAGGACCGGACTGCCCGCGTGTTGCCGTCGTACTGGTTTGCGTCGTTGATGTCGTCGTAGTCGTCTGGGCTAACATGCTCGCACTCACCTGCTGATGACCTGCGATGACTACTCCACCTGCTAACAAAATTCCCGCGGCGGAGACTACCAGGAACTGCCGTCTCATGAAGTTGCGAAACATCGGCGATGAGATCCTTCCTTCTGGGTATTGACGTTGCTCGCTGGTACTTACCAAGAACACCTTCAGCCTATAGCGCCCTATTGCCGTAGGCATCATGAAATAGTCAAACCTTGTCAAATACTTTGCCGAGCTGTGAAGTCTAGCTTACAAAAGGGTAACCAGACGTTACCATTCTCCGCTGCGGTAAGACGCCTTCGCTATGGCTGAGGAGCCGCACTCTCGCGATGGCGGAGCGAAGGCGCTCGCTGGCTACGGATCACAGCCGTTTGCTCCCCCAATACCCAGTCCGCAAGACGCTCCACGTGCTTCGGTAGCGTCTTAGACGGTGGAGTGGTCGGCTCAATCCAGCAGTACTCCGATGATTCGTCGGTCGGGTGAAGCTCGCCTCCGAGAATCGAGCACGCAAAGAGCAGTACGACCTCACCACCTTGCGGCTTAGAGTACACGCCCACGAGCCGCTGCACAGCAACCTGTAAGCCCGTCTCTTCACGTACTTCCCGGACAATTCCCTCATCAACCGTCTCGCCGAGCTCTAATCCACCCCCCGGTAGATTCCACCATCCACTGTCTCGCCGCCGCGCGAGCAAAACTTTATCTCCACGATAGACAATGGCAAATACGCCAATACGGAATCGCCCTCCAGTAATAGTGTCCATCAGGCTTCTCCGTGCTCAAGATAGTGGATCGCCCCATTCACCAAGCCAAAATCGACATCGTGCACAATCTTCGCCTCACCAATCCGCACTGGTAAGATCCAGGTCGCTCGCCCTTGGCGCACTTTTTTGTCGCTTAACACCGCTTGCCGGACATGTTCATGGTCGACTCGCTCTAGACGGATCGGCAACCCCAGCCTCTCCAGCGCCTGTTCAAGCCGCTGGAGATCACGCTCTCGAAACATTCCAAGCCGCACAGCCATCCAGCCTTCTCCTACCATGCCGAGGCTGATCGCTTCTCCATGGAGTAAGTTCCCGTAGCCTGCGGCTGCCTCAATGGCGTGCCCTAGCGTATGGCCGAGGTTGAGGAGCATACGGACTCCTTGCTCGAATTCATCCTCCTGTATCACGGCCGCTTTGATCTGCAGGCTGCGGTAAACCGTCGCGAAGGTGAGATCCGACCTCAAGCGTCGCAATGCGAGCGCATCCCGTTCCATCGCGCTGAATAGCTCTTCATCGAAGACTACCCCATGTTTCAGGACTTCCGCCCAGCCATTGCTAATCTGCCGTGCCGGCAAGCTCGCCAGGAGCGCCGTATCGACAAGCACCGTGTCGGGCGCTTTGAAGCTGCCGATGAGATTTTTCGCCAGCGGATGATCGATGGCTACTTTGCCACCAATACTGCTGTCCACTTGAGCCAGCAGCGTCGTAGGAATCTGCAGCAGCGGCACACCGCGCATGTACGTTGCCGCCACAAAGCCAGCGGTATCACCAACTACGCCACCCCCCAAAGCGACGACCGGCTCATGACGCTCAGCCCGTTGCTCTGCCAGCCACGTCCATAAACCGCTAGCCGTCTCGATCGTCTTCGAAGCTTCTCCTGCCGGAAAAGCCGTAGCATGCAACGTAGCGGGAGACGTTGCCCAAACATCGACGACGATCGCTTCCAGCAGTTGCCAGACCTCCTGATCGGCAATCAAAAATGCCCGGCTGGTAGGGTGATACCCTTCCACCAACCCAGGCAATTCGCCGAGGATCCCCCGTCCTACGATCACCCGGTACTCAGGATGTTGCGGATGAGCGCGCGCAGTAATCGTAAACTCCGCGCGAGCCGTGGATGCCGCTGCGAGCAGCCCTACAATCTGATCAACAACTGCTTCAGGGGCACCGTCGGCGCAAACGTGAAACTGACACTGGGCATACAACGGCTCGCGCTCTCTCAAGAGCTGCTCACAACGCTCTTCCAGCGTTGCACCACGCAAGAGCGGTCTACGCGTCCCTCCGCCCTCTTCCAGCGTCCGGGCAACGAGCACGGGAATCGAGCACTGCAGCCAGATAGTGTGCTCCGCTGCGATACGCACTCGCGTACGCGGAGAAAGAATCGCACCACCACCAAGGCTGATCACTGCCGGCGGTCCCGCCAGTGCCTCACGCACGGCATCTTCTTCGACGTGGCGAAAGTGCCGCTCTCCTCGTGCTTCGAAGAGTGTAGCGATGGTACAACCTTCCCGCCGTTCAATGTGTTCGTCCGTGTCCACGAACGCTCGGCGCAGCTTCTCAGCCAGGAGTCGCCCTACCGTCGTCTTCCCTGTTCCGCTTAAGCCCGTGAGCACAATATGGCGCAAACGCATCGATCCTACACTGTTCCCGTAGGGGGCAGCCTCACCTGCTGCCCTAGCTTTCGCTCGGTACCACTACGTAACCGCTCGATATTGTCCCGGTGTTGCAAAATGATGACGGCAGCCCCAAGCACTGCAAAGAGCGCGTAGATCGGCGGCTCTCGCCCCTCGACAATCGCGCCGAGGATGAGCAGCGCGGCTAGAATCGCTCCCACCAGCGACCCTAGCGACACGAAGCGGAAGAGCCCGATAACCACGAGTGCCACAATGGCGCTCACCACAAAAGCAGGGGGAAACAGCACCGCAAGTGCCCCTGCGGAGACCAGTACACCCCTTCCACCGCGCCAGCGCATGAAGATAGACCAGTTGTGCCCTGCCAGTGCTGCTAACGCCGCGCAGACGATGGCGCCATGCTGCGCTTCCACCCCGTACGGCGCTGTCGCAAGCTGCCCGATCTCGACGGCAATCACGCCTTTGACGGCATCACCAAGCGCTACCATCACTGCTGCTCCGGGGCCGAGCGTCCGGAGCACATTCGTTGCTCCCGTACGCCGGCTGCCATATTCACGAACATCCACCCCGCGGTAGAGACGCCCCACGATATAGCCTACAGGGACACTTCCACAGAGGTACCCCATAACAATAGCGACGCCAATCGCTACGAACACCGTGCTTTCCCCCTCAAATGCTTACATACTACTATAGATCCAAGGGGCACGGCTCATTGCTGGACCGTCACCGTGAAAGAGCTTCCACTCGCATCGAGCCTTGAGGCTCGTGCCCACGGCGTCCCGGCAGGCGTGTCCATTTCCACCTGCGACGCTCCCCAATGCGGATTCGTGATCGAGCCTGCTTGACCATCCGCTGTAACCGTAGCACCACTGATCGTGATCGGTGAAAACGTCGCCAGCGTCGCAATAGTGCCATTCACCAGCGGCGCTTCAACAATCCATTCCGCCGATGAGAGATTGGCCCCTGGTGCGTTGTAGCCTGCAGCAAATGATCGCCCCGTCGTAAGATCGGTAAGGCTCAAGCGGAAAAGCTGACCGCCTAAGTACCGCACTTCAGCGCTAATCTGGTCGTTCGGCGCGATCGCCAGATCCACCGTGTGCGGGTCTCCAGGGAAAATCTCTACCCAAGCCGAATACTGTGCCACTCCCTGCCTGCACCGGCTCGAGATGCCGGCCTGTTCTACCGTTGGCGATTCCACCCCATCGAGTCCCACCCAAACTCCCACTTCACTGTTCGGGTTCTTCGTACAATCGACCTGCGGTACTGTCCATGTTCCCTTGACATCGGTAAACTCAGCCGTCGGTAAGTTGCCAGTGCTC
>JAMDCW010000052.1 GCA_023489405.1 Chloroflexota bacterium | reverse complement strand
GCCGTCCACCCGCACGAAGTCCACGGGCTAACTCGCGGCAGTGCTCCACCCGGTTATGAGCAGATACACCATGCCGATCTCCTTTCGGCACCGGCAGTTCGTTCTGCCCTAGAGGCCGCTCGTCCGGACGCCGTTATTCACCTCGCCGCTCAATCTGCGGTACCTCAATCGTGGCAAGACCCCACCGGTACACTCGTCAACAACATCGCTGGACAAGCCAACCTCTTTGAAACCATTCGCCAACTCGGCTTACCCGCTCGTATCGTCGTAGCAATTTCTGCTGAAGTCTACGGCAACGTTCCTCCTGCTCATCTGCCTGTTCGCGAGGAAGAAGCTTTCCGGCCACTCAACCCCTACGCAGTCAGCAAAGCCGCCCAAGATTTGCTTGCTTTCCAATACGCGACGGCCTTCGGCATGGACATCATCCGTCTGCGCACTTTCAATCACCTTGGTCCAGGGCAATCTGATCGGTTCGCTCTACCGAGCTTTGCCCACCAGATCGCCGAAATTGAGCTAGGGCGGCGGGAGCCGGTGCTCTCTACCGGCGATCTCACTACTGAACGCGACTACACCGATGTGCGTGACATCGCCCACGCCTACCTCTGCGCCATCGAAGCCGCCACTCCCAGCGCCGCTTACAACGTCGGCTCAGGCGTCGCTTACCGTATCGCCGACCTCCTCGAACAGATGTGCGCTCTTGCTCGTACACCAATAGCAATACGACCTGATCCACGACGTTTCCGTCCAGCAGATATCCCACGCATTGTCAGTGACAGTAGTCGTTTCCGTAACGCAACGGGGTGGGAACCGCGCATTACCATAGCCCAAAGCCTCGCTGACGTCTTAGAAGACTGGCGCTACCGCGTGCGCATCGAACACCCCCCTGCACTGCTATCATAGGCAGCACCGAGAGGAGATTGCCATGCTCATCGCCGAAGGAATACAGCACCTCACTGTCGAAACACCTCTACCACGTGTCATCAAAGTTCACCAACACTTCGATGCCCCTCAGCTTGAAGACGTAGAAGGGGCAATACACCGCGAGCTCACACGCCTCGGTGTCCTCTCGCGTCTCACTCCCGGTATGCGGGTCGCACTCACCGCCGGAAGCCGCGGCATCTCTGATATCGCCCGCGTCCTCCGCGCTGTAGCCGCTGAAGTGACACGTGCGGGTGGACGGCCATTCGTCATCCCTGCAATGGGAAGTCACGGCGGATCGACAGCCAAAGGTCAGGAAGAACTCCTAGCTAGTCTAGGCATCACTGAAGAAAGCGCTGGCTGCCCAATCCACTCCTCGATGGAAACAGTCATTCTTGGCCATCTTCCCAATGGTCTTGCCGTTCACATGGATCGCCACGCCTATGAAGCCGATGCGATCATCCCGATCAATCGGGTAAAACCTCATACCGATTTCAAAGGTGACATCGAAAGCGGCCTCGCCAAAATCTGTGCGATCGGCTTGGGGAAACGCGATGGCGCCGAAGCTATCCACTCCTTCGGCACGAAAGGACTCCGCACTCTCCTTGCGCCTGTTGCCCAATATATGGTTCAACACTCCGAGAAGTTTCTCTGTGGACTTGCTGTTCTCGAAAACGCCTACGACCGCACAGCGCGCGTCGAAGCCATCCCTGCTTCAGAAATCGGCGGTCAGCGGGAACGCGAATTGCTCAATGAAGCGCGTAGCCTCATGGCCAGCCTTCCTTTCGAGCGCATTGATCTCTTGATCGTCGACGAAATAGGAAAGAACATCAGTGGCACCGGCATGGACACCAATATTGTAGGGCGCATGTTCATCCACGGTGAGCCGGAATTTACTCACCCCGATATCACCTGTCTCGTCATTCTTGATCTCACCGACGCCAGCCATGGCAACGGCGCCGGTATCGGCCTCGCCGATATCACGACTGCACGCCTTGCACGCAAGCTCGATCTCACAGCAACCTACATCAACGGCATCACCTCCGGCATAGGCGGCGTTCAACGCATCAAACTTCCGACTATCATGCCAACAGACCAAGCCGCCATCGGCTTTGGCCTCCGCGCGTGTGGTCGCCCTGATACCCAGAACGTCCGTGCCGTACGTATCAAAAACACTCTTGAGCTGAGCGACCTGTGGATCTCCGAAGCCCTTCTTCCCGAAGCACAAGCCCATTCACGCCTTACAGTCACCGGCTCACTCCAAGCGATGTCGTTCGGATCCAAAGGGGAAATCTGGCCCCAGTGACCGCAATCGGGTTCCAAGACACCACACAATTCTTCTCTACCTAAGTGCTAAACCGGTATACTTCAGACAAACGCCAGAGGCGTACAACCAAAGACGGCAACTGGTTCGCTAGGGGAGCGAGTAGCTGAGAGGCGGGATCAAGCCCACCAACCCTTTGAACCTGATCTCGGGAAGCCATCCTGGATGCCATCCCCAAGCAAGCATGGGCACACCCATACCTTCCAGGATAGAAGACGAGCGTAGGGAAGCGACCATCGAGCGGCAGGCAGCTCGCCTCACCGCTGTGCTCGGGTAGGTCAGTAACACCACCAGGACCTGTCGAGCACAGTGGGCGGAGCTGCGCACTACCTCCGCTACCATTCCTCCTGCGACTGGAAGCCGAAAGCATCTGCGATGAACAGTCCAGCGCACAAAAGGAGGATCATCTCGTGACACTCGAGACACCAACGTTCCCCAGTAGCCGCAAAATCTATCTATCCGGAAAACGCTACCCCATTCGCGTACCGATGCGAGAAATCACGCTCTCTCCGACGGTAACCCACAGCGTTAACCTTCCCAATTCACCGATCATCGCGTATGACACTAGTGGTCCCTACACCGACCCCGATGTCCCAACTGACATCCGGCAAGGCCTGCCCCCCCTGCGCCAGCCTTGGATCCTTGCTCGCGGCGATGTCGGAGAAAGCGGCCGGCAATTCCTTACTGCCAATGGCTCCCCCCGCAACTCTTCTCAAACCACAGCCTCCTCTCCCGCTCTCCAGAGGTCTCCGTTGCGCGCTAAGCCCGGCCATACCGTTACTCAAATGCACTACGCGCGCCAAGGCGTCATCACACCGGAAATGGAGTTCGTCGCCATTCGCGAGCAAGTCGACCCTGAGCTTGTACGCTCCGAAATCGCCAGAGGACGCGCCATCATCCCAGCGAACATCAACCATCCTGAAAGCGAGCCGATGATTATCGGCCGTAACTTCCTCGTCAAGATCAACGCCAATATCGGCAATTCCGCCGTCCGATCCTCTATCGAAGAAGAAGTGGAAAAAATGACCTGGGCGACCCACTGGGGAGCCGACACCGTCATGGATTTATCCACCGGTAAAGACATTCATACGACTCGTGAATGGATCATTCGTAATTCCCCGGTACCCATCGGCACCGTACCGATCTACCAAGCGCTCGAAAAGGTCGGCGGCAAAGCCGAAGAGCTCACGTGGGAAGTTTACCGCGACACGCTCATCGAACAGGCTGAACAAGGCGTCGACTATTTCACCATTCACGCTGGTGTTCTCCTCCGCTATATTCCGCTCACGGCGCGTAGAGTCACTGGCATCGTCTCGCGCGGCGGTTCTATCATGGCTGCGTGGTGCCTGGCCCATCACCAAGAAAGCTTTCTCTACACCCACTTCCGGGAAATCTGTGAAATCATGCGTGCCTACGATGTCAGCTTTTCGCTCGGTGATGGCCTCCGTCCAGGGTCAATTGCCGATGCTAACGATGCTGCCCAATTCGCCGAACTCGAGACACTCGGAGAACTCACGCGCATTGCCTGGGAATGCGACGTCCAAGTCATGATCGAAGGCCCAGGCCACGTTCCCATGCACCTGATCAAAGAAAACGTTGATCGCCAGATGGTCGTTTGCCAGGAAGCCCCTTTCTATACCCTAGGTCCACTGACGACCGACATCGCTCCCGGCTATGACCACATCACGTCAGCGATCGGAGCAGCGATGATTGGCTGGTATGGTACCGCTATGCTCTGCTATGTCACGCCAAAAGAACATCTTGGCCTCCCCGATAAACAGGATGTCAAAGATGGTGTCATCGCCTATAAAATTGCTGCCCACGCCGCTGACCTCGCTAAGGGTCATCCCGGCGCCCAACTGCGGGACGATGCGATCTCTAAAGCACGCTTCGAATTCCGGTGGCGCGATCAATTCCATCTGGCGCTCGATCCAGAAACGGCGGAACGGTATCATGACGAAACCTTGCCCGCCGAACCTGCCAAAACCGGTATACTTCAGACAAACGC
>JAMDCW010000115.1 GCA_023489405.1 Chloroflexota bacterium | reverse complement strand
CAGGTAGACGTGCGTCTCGGCGTCGAAACGGATGACGAACTCGCAGGCGTGTTCCCAGAGCCAGCGGAAGAGGCTAGCCCGGGCAAAGCCGCGATCAGCCACGAGGCCCGGCGGGAGTTTCACGCGCTGCCGCCAGCCGGGCAAGAGGCGATAGGGTAAAGGATGACGCCATAGCAGATGACTCCATGACGATCGGACTCAGTTGGTCCGAACTCCGGGAGGTCGCCGGCTACGATCCGCATCACGCGAGAACCCTGCCCGCTGAGTGATCGTGCTACGGGACCGTCGGTGGCCATTGACACCTCGAGCGAGGATCCTGGCTGGCGGTGGGTGGCGTGGCCTACAAACTGCTCAAAGCGCGCTCCAAGCGCGCTCGCGCCTCTTCAGCGATCGACTGCACCGCTTCGTTGTCTACAATGCCGAGCATTGCCCGCGGATCAGCGGCAGCGACAACCGCCTCATCGCCATGCTGGTGCACGATTACGTTACAAGGCAAGAGCAGACCGAGATCGTGCTCCGCTTGTAAGCTGCGATGGGCCAGTGGGGGATTGCACGCTCCCAGGATGATGTAGGGCTCAAACCCGACGCCAAGCTTGTCCTTGAGCGTCTTCTGGACATCAATCTCAGTGAGGATGCCAAAACCTTCCCCTTTGAGGGCGTTCTTCGTCCGCTGAACAGCCTCCTCAAAAGGAAGCTTTACCACCGTTTGCAGACCGTATGCTGTGGCTGTCACTGCCATAGAAAATCACCTCTCTCATTCACTCATCACTACCGGCTTCCAGGCCCCCCTGCGGACGTTCCTGCTAAGAGTACGCCCTCAAGGAGCTGCTGCCGCACAATATCTTCAACAATGGTGCACGCCTCCAGGATGCGGGGATAGGCGAGATGGTAGTAGATCGCGGTCCCCACCCGCCGCGTAACCACCAAGCCGATATCGCGCATCGATGCCAGGTGCTGCGAGGTGTTCGATTGACTGGCACCGATCAGCTCCGCCAGCTCGCTCACCGATCGTTCCTGAGTGCCAAGCGCGTGCAGCAATCGCAGACGCTTCATATCCGCTAGGATCTGGCAGAGCCGCGCCTGCCGTTCCAGGATGACATCTCGCTCTTCAAACACGATCAACCTCTCAATCAAAGGCGGACAGCGGGAAGCTGGGCCCTCAACCAACTCAGCATCCCGCCGCTCACATTGGACACCCGCTCGAACCCCTGGGCCTGGAGCAGCCGCAGCGCACGCCCCGACCGATTGCCACTCCGGCAGATGAGGAGAATCTCACGGTCTCGGGGCAGCTCGTGGAGGCGATGCATCAGCTCCCCCAGTGGCAGGTGTAGCGCTCCTTCGATGTGGTGCTCAAGCCATTCATGCAACTCTCGCACGTCAACCATCAGCGCTCCAGCACGATAGCGGCGATGAGCCTCACGAACATCGATATCTGTCTGGGACGCTGCACCGGTTCCAAAGAGCTTAGCGAACACCCGCATCGACCTCTCTATGCTACTTGCCCTCACAACAATGATTATACACGTATATGATCACTATTGCATATAGCTACTCTGGCGTACTCTGAGGAAGCTGGCGGTACCGTCACCTACGTAGAGATATCCTGGCGCTGAAGAAGGAAGCGAGTGCTATGCCTGTTAGGGCATAGATCGTGGGCGGGCCTGCTCCAGCTTTTCTACGAGCAACCGGCGCGCTTGCTCCCGTTCCCCTGTCGCAACGGCATCAGTAACACCGGCATCGAGGGCCTGCCGCCAAGCGGTCGCATCGGGGCGGTGGGGCCAGTGGCGCACCTGGTCGCGAACACCGCCGGCAATTTCGAGCAGCTCTCCCCACCACGCGGGGACGAGCACCTCGAGCTGCTTCTTTACCCAGTAGGCTATGGCCGGGCTCGCTCCCCCGGTCGAAATAGCAATGGTCAGTCCGCCACGCCGTACCAGAGCAGGAGCAATGAAGTCGCAATGCGGCACATCATCCACCGTTAGCACCCAGACGCCACGCCGGCGCGCTTCCTCCGCCACGCGAGCATTCACCCCGCGATCGTCAGTCGCCGCGAAGGCCACCTGGGCGCCCTCCAAGTCCTCCGGCTGGAACTCCTGCTGACGCCAGACGAGATAACCAGCACGGGCAGCCATGCCGATGAGAGCGGAGACCTCCGGTGCCACGACGATGAGGTCGCGCAAACCGCACGGCAGCAGACCCTGGACTTTCGTTGTTGCCACTTCGCCGCCTCCCACGACTACTGCTCGCCGGTCAAAAAGATCCAGCAGTGCTGGATAGTAGGCAAAGTGGCGATCAGCCATGGTGCGCGACACGGTAGGCCTCCCTCCGGCGATCAGATACCGATCGCCAAATTCTCGATGCCGACATGCTTACCGTGGAACCGTAGGGTTACCTGGCACGCCTCGGTATCGATCAACACCGTGAATATACCAGGGGTCACCGTGCTGATCTGCACGGCATCGAGCCGCTGTCCGCGCAACGGGGCGAGGGCACGCGTCACTGCTGCGGCCGTTTCGGTGATCTCCTTCCCACGTGGCGTTCGTGCATAGAGGCGGTTGAGCGCTGTCTCCCCATCAGCGCCGTAGCGATGGCGCACGAAGCCACTGACCAGCCCCTGTTCGAGCAGTGGGGAAAAATCCTCCATCAGGGTTTCATCGATCACGCCAGCTTCAACAGCCGTGATCATCCGGGTGATGAGCGCTCGACCGCGCTCATCACGCTGCAGCGCCAGCAACCGCTGCAGCTCTTCGCTCACCAACTGCTGCTCTGCAGCGGTCAGGGCGAGTACTAGAGACACGGCGCCGGCAGCGGGTTCAGTGTCCATCGTGCTGCTCTCCGTGCCGTCCGAGAATCGATTCGGCTTCGTGCTCGAACCCGCCCGTTTCCAGCGGGCAGTGCATGCCGCACTCCTTGGGAGCATTGTGTTCCCACCACCAGCGGCCAGCGCGCTTATCCTCACCCGTTATCGTCGGGCGCGTGCAGGGGGTGCAGCCGATGCTCGTATATCCCTGATCGTAGAGCGTGTTATAAGGCACCGCATGCTTGCGGATATAGTCCCACACCTCTTCCTCCGTCCAATCCGCCAGCGGATTGACCTTGAGGATTCCGCCGTGATCGTGGTCGATCTCCACTTTGCGGATATTCGAACGGCTCGCCCACTGATCGCGGCGCAGGCCGGTGACCCAGGCATCGAGGGTGTTGAGTACCCGCAGCAGCGGTCGCACCTTGCGAATTTCGCAGCAGCGTAAGCGCAGTGGCACGGAGCGATAGAAGGCGTTGACGCCGAACTGTGTCACAAACTGGGAGAGCTCTGTTCCATCAGGGTAATAGATCTCGATGTCGAGCTGGTAATGCTCGCGCACCTTCTCGATGAGCGCATAGGTCTCTGGATGCATACGCCCGGTATCGACCGCGAATACACGGACGCTTGGATCGATACGCCAGGCCATATCCAGGATCGCCATGCCATCGATCTGGAAACTCGTACAGACGGCGACACGGCTGCCGAAGCGCTCCAAGGACCAGCGAATGACTTCTTGCGGCTCCTCGGAATCGAGCTGGACGGCGAGCTCGCCAGCTTCATACTCATCGAGCAGATCGCGCTCTTCCTCTAAAGAAGCGAGGTTGTGATCAACAGCGTACACGACATTTACTCCTCCAACGAACTTTCTTCACTCCTGCTCAGCCGGCGACACCCGCCATTACCGCCGGGCGATGGCGCACGCGCTGCTTTTCTGCCATCTCCGCCCGAACCTCTTCCAGAGGACGTCCACTGGCAATGGCGATCAGCTCTTCATCGGTCTTGCGATCAGCAAACTCCTTGAACTGTTCTCCGAGAACATGCTCGGCCAAGTACGCTCGTACGAGGCGCTCCACGTAGAACTTCGCTTCTCCTGCCGGGACGCGCCGGATGATTGGCCGGCCAATGGCTGCCTGCATCCCCAGACTGCCGCGAAGGTAGATCTCATAGGCTTCGAGTCTTTCACCAGCTTCTCCACGTTCGCGCAGCGTGCTTCCTTGCAGACCGATATCCGCGGTCCAGTGATGAGCACAGGAGTGGGGGCAGCCGTCGACGTTGACGGCGATGCCCTCCGCCTGCGCACCAAATTGTGCCTCGAGGTGCTGGACGATCTCATCAAGCTTCAGCTTCGTTTCGGCGACGGCGTAATTACAGAGTGGCGACCCGGTGCAGCCTACGGACGTTCCGCGCAGGCGGTTGACGGCGAGCGGAAAGCCAAGCGCTCCTACCTGCTCGATGACCCGCTCTCCTTCATCCTCCGGGACATTGCCGAGGATGAAATTCTGCCAGCGCGTCA
>JAMDCW010000003.1 GCA_023489405.1 Chloroflexota bacterium | reverse complement strand
TGGGGCTGCCAGCGTGCGAGGTCGATGACGTGCTGTTCTTGCACAGTTCCGTTACCCACGTGACGGAGCACGCTTTCGAGAAAGATTCGGACTGTTATGGGCAAACGAGCCAGATCGCCTGCTAGCGCGGCAACAGCTGATAAGCGGTAGTAATCGACGGTCCCGCTCATTAAGGGTAACGTCGCACGGGCGTGCAATGGATTGCGATCAGGCATCACCTGCTCCTCGCTACTGTGTAGTGTGCGTCTCACTGCGCACGATGCCTCAAACACCTACGGTGTGAGTATACCCCTCATCGCTAGGGGAGAAAGTTGTCAGCCCAGGTTAATACTCCTGTAGCGTGCGGATCAGGATCATCAGGATGATGAGGCATAACGCGGACGGTGAAGCCGTGCTGACCTGTGGCACTGGTGGGTACTTCCGCTGTGAAATGGTATGGTTTTTGGTTGAGACCGTCCCAGAGCATGGGAATAGTATTGGGTACGACGATGTTTCCATGGGAATCGAGCGGACCTTCGACAATTTGTACAGAGACGTCGCTTGGTGAGAGGGGGTCGAGTGAGACCAGCGCCTCGACGGGGAAACTCTGGCCGACCTGAATCGTGCCGTCGAGCGAGCAGTTAACGCGCTCGATCCGCACGTTAGGCCAGTTCTCCCGTACCTGGCGGCGCCAGGCGGCGATACGGCGGGCGAGCTCGGCGTTTCTATTGCTGAGCAAGGAGACACGCTTTGCTGCGGGGGCGTAGCCTTGGTGGAGATAGTCGAGTACCATGCGGTTGGTGTTGTAGTGTGGTCCCAGCTCGCGCATTGCTGCTTTCATCCGTGCAATCCACTGGCGCGGAAGGTTGTCGTCACCGCGCTGGTAGAAGAGTGGTTTTACCTCTGATTCGAGCAAATGGTACAAGGTAGCTGCTTCAAGGCGGTCTTGCTGTTTTTCGTCAGCCATCTCTTCTCCTTGTCCGATAGCCCAACCAAGCTCAGGCCGGTAGGCTTCATCCCACCAACCGTCCAGGATGCTGACATTGAGCACGCCGTTGAGGGCTGCCTTCATACCACTCGTGCCGCTAGCCTCGAAAGGGCGTCTTGGATTGTTGAGCCACACGTCAGCGCCTTGGAAGAGGTAGCGACCGATGACCATGTCGTGGTCTTCGAGGAATACGATGCTATGGGCGAATTCCGGGAGCTGGGAGAGGCGTACGATATCGCGGATAAGGGCTTTACCGGCATCGTCCCGCGGATGTGCTTTGCCGGCAATGATGATTTGCATCGGGTGGCGGGGGTTGTTGAGCAAGCGAGCGAGCCGTTCTGGATCAGAAAAGAGGAGATTGGCACGCTTGTACGTTGCGAAGCGGCGAGCGAAGCCGATGGTCAGGGCATCGGGCCGCAGGACTTCATCGGCTTCTTTCACGTCTGGGAGTGTTGCTCCGGCGGCGATACGCTGCTGGCGCAAACGGCTACGGGTGAAGGAGATTAGCCGTTCTCGGCGGCGCTCGTGCGTTCGCCATAGCTCTTCGTCAGGAATATGGGATATGCCTGACCACACTTTGGGATCTTGGGGGGTATCTCGCCATCGTGGACCGAGGTAGCGGTCGAATATGCCGACAAGATCCAGTGAGGTCCATGTTGCCGTGTGAATGCCGTTGGTCACATGGGCGATTGGCACTTCCTTTTCGGATAGTTGAGGCCAGCAGCCGTGCCAAATGTGACGGGACACCTTTTCGTGGAGACGTGATACACCAAAGCGAAGGGTTCCTAACCGAAAGGCGAGGACCGTTGTACAGAATTCTTCTGCTTCGTTGGAGGGGTTCTGACGTCCGAGCGCGAGAAACTCCTGGCGGGATATGCCTAGTTTGCTGTAGTAATGTCCGAGATATCGATCGACAAGGTCGGGAGAGAAGTAGTCGCTTCCCGCGGAGACGGGAGTATGGGAGGTGAACACACTGCCTGCGGATATTGCGACTTGCGCCTCATCGAAGGTGAGGCCTTGAGACTGGATAGCTTGGTAGATGCGCTCGATTGCCAGGAAGGCGGAATGTCCCTCATTCATATGGAAGATTGTGGTGTTGATGCCGAGTGCTTGTAGTGCCCGGACACCACCGAGGCCGAGGATCATTTCTTGCTGGATGCGCTTTTCGCTATCGCCGCCGTAGAGCTGGTCAGTAATGGCGCGGTCATCTGGTGAGTTCGCTGCTAGGTTGGTATCGAGGAGATAGAGAGGAATGCGTCCTACTTGGACTTTCCAGATTTGGGTGATGACGTTCCGCTCTGGGAATTCTACAGTAATGGTTAGAGGCTTTCTCTGAGCGTCTGAGATGAGCTGGATGGGTAAGTTTGAGAAATCGTTTTGAGGATAGCGCTCTTGCTGCCAGCCATCGGGGTTGAGATGCTGCCGGAAGTATCCTTGCTGGTAGAGAAGCCCGACGCCAACGAGTGGTAATCGTAAGTCGCTTGCTGATTTGAGATGATCTCCTGCTAAGATGCCAAGGCCACCGGAGTAGCTCTGGAGACACTCTGTGAGGCCAAATTCCATCGAGAAGTACGCAATATAAGGAAGCGCTCTGGTTCCTTTGGTTGGCAGATCTGCTGGCCATTCATTACCGTGTTTGAGATAGTGGGTGAGACGTTCGGATACTCGATGTATCTGCGCAAGGTACCCATCGTCATGCCCTAGAGCAAGCAGGCGTTCTTGGCTTATCTGGCCGAGCATGAGCACGGGGTTATGATTCGAGGCTTCCCAGAGGTCGACATCTAACCGGCGGAAGAGATCGACTGCTTCGGTATCCCATTCCCAGTACAGGTTATAGGCGAGGGAGATCAGGGGTTCGAGGGCTGGTGGCACGGAAGGCATGACGCGGTATTGCCGTAGTGGGCGAAGCACGTACTCCTCCTTCTTATGGCTGTCCTAATTCTCTGTGCTGTCTGTATCGTAGTAATCTTGCATCTATTCTACGTCGCGGCATGTCTATGTCGCAGGATATATCAATCCGCCGTACACTATCTCTTTATGCTCGTGTGGGTGGCCACGTGTGCTGATAAGTCACCTCTTTGTAGAGATCGAACTGATGATCGATGTCGCGGGAGTTCCAACCTACGAGGGGGGCGATGAGCTGAGCGACTGAATGGGCAACATCGAGGGTTGAACGGGGAGCGAGCAAGGTAAGGCCGAGGCGCCGGGTAAGTACGTCATCCAGAGTGAGAGCCCATTCAGCTTGTGTAGCATAGAGCGCTTCCACACGGAGGACTGGCAGCTCGGGAACAATCCTCTCTTTGAGGTCAGGCTGTTGGAGAGCCAAGCGCAATATTTCCTGGGCTCCTGCGGCATAGCTCGCGAGGAGATGGTTGGTAACTTCTTCATCGAATACTGCTCGCAGATCTTGTCTGAGCTTGTCTCGTCCGATCTCGCCGGCTTTTCCGAGAGGAAATCCACCGATTGGCACTTCGCCTGTGCGGCTAGCCGGGAATGAAGATAAGATGCCGTCACTGATGAGCAGTCCTACTGCTTGATCTACAGCCTTCCTGGCCATAGAGCGATAGGTTGTAAGCTTTCCGCCGATGATCGTCAGAAACCCACGAGGATCAACGATGATTCTATCTTCGCGAGAGATGGCGTCAGCGGATTTACCGACTTTGTTGACTAGAGGACGTAGTCCGGCTTGAGCGCCGAGAATATCTGTTTCGGTAGCTTTTGCGAAGGGAGCGCAGACGTGCAGCACCTGAAGCAGGTAGTGTACATCCTCTTCGGACACTGGCGGTGCATCGAGCGGTCCGTTGTAGTTCGTGTCAGTGGTGCCGAGCAGTGTTCGACCTTTCCAAGGAATAGCGAAGACGTAGCGTTTATCTTCGGGAAAACGCATGAGGAGAGCACGTTTACTGCCTATCACATGTTGGGGGAGGATGAGATGAACGCCTTTTGCGGGCCGAACGAGCGCTGGACGTTGCTGGCCGCTTCCTAATAGGTCATCTATCCAGACACCAGTTGCTAGGATGACTCTTCGAGCTTGTACGAGGAATTCCCTACCGGTGAGGGTGTCGCGGCAAAGCAGACGGTCGACTCGCTTTTCACCTTGGAGCTTCATCACCTGGCAGTGGTTTGCAATGAGGGCGCCGTAGCGGGCGGCTTCCCTGGCAACCATGATGGTTAGGCGGGCGTCATCGGTTTGGGCGTCATAGTAGACGAGTCCACCGCTGTATTCTGCGCCACGGAGAATAGGAAACCAATGGTAGAGCTGTGATCGGGAGATGGCGTAGTGGTTGCGGACATTTTGGAGGCTGGCGAGAAGGTCGTAGCCTGTGAGGCCGGCTTCCATTATGAGGCGGTCGGCGAAGCCGTGTATGGGAGCAACGAATTGGAGCGGTTTGACGAGATCAGGGGCGAGCTTTAGGAGATGGCGGCGCTCGATACTGGCTTCGCGTGTCACTTTGAACTGCCCTTGCGCCAGGTACCGTAGGCCACCGTGGATGAGTTTAGTTGTCCGGCTGCTTGTTCCGGCGGCGAAATCCTCTTGTTCTAGGAGGGCAACGTGCAAGCCGCGTGTCGCTGCATCGAGAGCAATACCAACTCCGGTGATACCTCCTCCGACGACGCAGAGATCAAACCGTTCGGTTTCGAGGAGCCGGAGTGTATACTGGCGATTTTCGACGTTCTCTGCTGGATCTCTCATCGATTTTGCTCTTGCTTTATCCAAGAAAGCACTTGAGCGACCGCCTCCTCGATAGATATATGGGTAGTATCGAGAATATGGGCATCAGAGGCTATTCGGAGGGGTGAAGCTTTACGGTGGCTGTCGAGCGTGTCACGAGCAATGAGTTCTGCGCGGACGGTTTCTGCGCTGGTAGTGGGATCTACACGTCGCCGTTCGGCGAGCCGGCGTGCGATACGTTCATCTAGTGAAGCGGTGAGGAAGACCTTGAGGTCGGCATCCGGAAGCACGATTGTACCGATGTCCCGTCCGGCGAGAACAAAGTTACCTTGCTGAGCCAGCTTGCGTTGCTCCTGTGCTAGTTTCTGGCGAACGGCAGGCCACTGAGAGACGTGTGATACTAAGGAACCTATTTCAGGAGTATGAAGCTGAGAAGTGACGTCTTCACCATCGACAAGGAGACGGATAATGCTGGAGCTTTGAGTGGGAGGCAAAGTATCCAGGCGGTGTTCGGTGATAAGACGGACTAAACTGCGCTCGTCCTGAGGATTTACCTGGTAGCGGTAGGCAAGTAAGGCGACGGCGCGGTACATGGCTCCGGTATCCAGGAACGAGTAGCCAAGCCGTTCGGCAACACGTTTGCCGATTGTCGTCTTGCCTGCGCCTGCTGGTCCATCAATCGTGATCGTGGATGCTATCTGGACCATTGTGTGGCCTTTCCTGGCGGCTTCCTAACGCGCGATAATTATCCAAGAACCATGCTACCTCTTGATCAGTGAGCGAGCGGTAATGTCCTAGCGGCAACCTACCGAGCTTAACCGTGCCTATGCGGATTCGCTGGAGGCGGTGTACTGGGAGTGTCCACGCTTCGAACATCCGGCGAATTTCTCTCTTGCGGCCTTCCGTGAGCACGACTGCCACGATATTCTCTGTAGTAGTGCGCCGAACAAGATGGATGCTATGGAACTGCGCTAGACCGTCGGTAAGGAGGATGGGGTCGCGTATGCGCTGGAATGTCTGGGCGGTGAGCGGCTGTGTCCAGACGAGATATTCTTTCTCGCAACCGTAGCGTGGATGGGTGACGCGTAAGGCGAAATCGCCGTCGGTGGTGAGGAGGAGTAAGCCTTCGCTTCTGGCATCCAGGCGGCCGACTGGGAAGAGTCGCCGATCGCTGGGGAGATAAGCAGAAAGCTCGGGACGCCCAAAAGGATCACCTAGTGATACGATGACGCCGGGAGGCTTATTGAAGGCGAGGTAGAGATGCTGGTCCTGGCTACGAATCGGACGGCCGTCGACCGTGATCTGCTGGCGGTCGGGATCTGCTTTTGATCCGAGCTCTCGGATGATATTGCCGTCTACTGCGACCCGGCCGGTGAGAATGAGCACTTCGGCATGTCGCCTCGATGCTATACCGGCGCGTGCGAGAATCTTCTGGAGCCGTTCCCCTGTCATCGTGCCACGCTAGCGTAAGGCTGCAATGCTGGCACGAGCGATCGTTTCTCTACCAAGCTGCCAGTTGACTGTGCCGACGAGTGTCGGGAGTCCTACTGGCACGTGGGCTAGGGCGACTGGATCGAGCGACCAAGCGAGCGATACCTGAGAGAGTTCCCAGCGAGGTATGGGCACGCTGTGAAAATGAACTGCTTCCAGTGCTATGGCGCCGTGATCGAGAGTAGCCAGGGGAGGTAGCGATGGCGTGATCCAGCCATATGTTGACCAAGCATAGTTCAATAGAGCGCGCGCGTCTGCATAACGATCAGTACTGCCGAGGATGACTGAGATAAGAATATGGCCATTGCGCTCAACGGCGGATACGAGGTTTTCCTCGGCGGCGGCGGTTGTACCAGTTTTGATACCGATAGTGCCTGGGTACGTCCCGAGAAGCTCATCCAGATTATGAAGAGGAATTGCTGCTCCGGTTATTGTATGGGCGACATATGAGTGTGTCCTTACTATTCGGCTGAGCACCGGGTCGCGGAGGACGGCGCGGCCGAGCTCTGCGAGGTCTGCTGCTGATGAGAGATGACCGGGGGCATCGAGACCGTGTGGGTTGACGTAGTGGGTGTCGTTGAGGTGCCACTCGGCGGCACGGGTGTTCATGAGCGTCACGAAAGCGGATTCACTTCCTGCGGTTCCTTCTGCGAGGGCGACAGCCGCGTCATTGCCGGAGGGTAAGAGGAGGCCATAGAGGAGCTGAAGGACGGTGAAGCGCTCTCCAGCGATCAACCCCATTCGCGAACCTGGCGTTGCCGCGGCGTGAGCTGATACCGTAATCACGTGGTCGAGGCTGTCGTTATTGCGGACGATGAGGGCAGTCATCATTTTGGTGAGGCTGGCTGGCGCCCGTTTTTCATGCGCATTGAGCTGCCAGAGTGGTGTGTTAGTGGCAAAGTCGAGGAGCTCGGCGCTTTGGGCTGTAAGCTGCGGAGGGTGAGCGTGGGCCAGCTCGTGAAAAGCCGGGGCATCGATAGACACGACCGCATGGTCACTGCCGGTGAATCCGGGATCTCCCCAAGCGCAGAGTGCGATCAGTACGGGTGGTAGCAAGACAAGAAGCAATTTCTGACGTAGCATGTTTTCTAGTGTAACCAGAACGGCACGATGGCAGTTGGAGTGATGAGGAGCGTGTGTATGCAGTTGACTCGGGGCTGGGGGCTTCTTGTAGTAGCGGTGCTTACGGTTCTAACGAGCTGTGGCGGTCCGGCCCAAACGACGACAGTCAAGGTCAACACGAGTGCTGAAAAAGCTGCTTGCAATGGCACGCTACCACCGGCATCGCCTCAACGGACATTCACGCAGCCGCCGCCGATGGGGATTAGCTCGAAGCAACACTACACTGCCATTATCGAGACGGAATATGGCGTGATCGACATCAAGCTCTTACCGAAGATTGCACCTCGTGCGGTGAACAATTTTGTCTTCCTTGCGTGTCACAGCTTTTACAATGGCTTGACGTTCCATCGCGTCGTCCCGGGATTCGTCATTCAGGGTGGTGATCCCCAAGGAAATGGGGCTGGGGGACCTGGCTATGAGTTTGCTGATGAGCTTCCTTCGAGCGCTGCTGTTTATACGCTTGGCGCTGTAGCTATGGCGAATGCCGGTCCGAATACCAATGGAAGCCAGTTTTTCATTTGCATTGCTAATGATACGAAGCAGCTTCAACCGCTCTACACGTATTTTGGTCAGGTGACGAGTGGTTTTCGTACGCTCAAGCGGATTGCCCAGGTGAAACGCACGACGGGGAGTGACGGGCAGCAGTCGCAGCCGGTTACGCCGGTTGTTATGAAGCGCGTGGTTGTTGAGGAGCAGTGATGCGAGAAGAGGAGGAAATCCGGATACAGCCAGAGCGCATCACCATTCTCAAACAGAGTAAGGCCGTAGAAATTCGCTGGGCAGATGGCCATTGTGGTACCTACTCCTATGCGTACCTTCGCTGGCATTGCCCTTGTGCTGAATGCCGGGGAGAATTCGGCAGACCAGGGCGACTCGACGCTGTTGATCACCTTGCACCTGAGGAAGAGGAATTGAGCTCATTGGAGTTCGTAGGAGCATATGCGCTGCAGCCAGTATGGGCGAGTGGTCATGAGATAGGAATCTATACGTTTGAAACGCTCCGAGCACTGTGCCCTTGCTCTGAGTGTGAAGTGCTACGGCAGCGAGAATCGAAAGAAGCGTAGCTGGGTGATATGCCAGCTAGTGGAGGGGTGCTGTGTCTATACGACTTCGGCACGCTCTGCCAGGGCTGTGATGAAAGCAACTTCTCGAAGAGCAAGTTTTGGGCGTTCTTCCACCTCCCACCACTGCGAGAGCACTGCTTGGGCGAAGGCCCACTGCCAGATACGCTGCTGGGGGAGATGTAAGCGAGTGCTGAGCTGCTCGACGCGCCATGCCAAACGTTGCTTGAAGTCTGGAACGCGAGAAATTCGGGAAGGGTTGCGGAGGAAAGCGCCACACTCGTACGCGGGGTCTCCGAGGACACCTTTTGGGTCGATGGCAAGCCAAAAGTCGCGTTGGGAGCGGGCGATGTTGCCATGATGCAAGTCGCCGTGCAGGACTACTACCTGGCTGGTACTAGCGATGAGCTGTTGGAAGGTATCCCGTGCCGCGATGATGAGCGGGAGTGGGAGATTGCACGGCTCATGGGCAGCACGTTCCAGAAATTGGTCTAGCCCGGTGCCCCAGTCGCCTACGGTGGGATAGCGATAGGTGCCGGCTGGCGGGTGCCAGAGCTTTGGGGCAACCGTAAGGAATGCTTCGACAGCCTGAGCTTCGGTCACGGTGACGGCGCTCGTGCCAGGGATGACGCGTTCAAGGAGCAACGCCTGACAATCAGCATCGGAGCAAACGAGCTGTATTGCCCCTTCGCCATGATAGTGAAGGAGAGCTGCCCGTTCATTGGCAAACTCCCCTGTGGGGAAAAAGATTTTGACGACGAATGTCTGGTCGGCACGATGGGCAGGAGCGACGTAGTGCAACCTTGCTGTAGGAAAGGGGCGGTCGATTCGGATCTGCCATTGTTGTTCGAGCATAGAAATTAGGAGGGGCAGCCGGGTAAGCCAGTGTTCACCGCCGGCTTGCTGCCGCCTTCGCACTCGGGCGATGAATGGCTCAATGTCAAGGTGCAGACCATCTACGCGTTTGTTATAGGGCCCGGCGTTCATGAGCCGACCTGATGATGAGCGAGGCCCTCGACTATGGTGAGCAGAGAGGAGTGATCAAGGTCTCCTTTAGCATCTGCGAGCAAAGCTGTCAGGAACTGATCCACTATACTCGTGACGGGGAGGGGTACGCCGAGCTGGCTACCGGTGATGAGGGCTATTCCTAGATCTTTGTGATGGAGGCGTACTTTAAACCCAGGTGTGAAGTTGTGCTCGATCATTGTCGGGCCGCGAAGCTCCATGACTCGATTAGCCGCTAATCCTCCACCGAGCACCTGCAAAATCTTCTTCGGATCGACTCCGGCTTTTGCACCTAGCACGAGCGCTTCACTCACTGCCTCGATGGTGAGTGCGACTACTATCTGGTTACAGGCTTTCACGATCTGGCCAGCGCCACTCTTACCAATGTGAACGATGGTTTTGCCCATAGCTTTGAACAGAGGGAGTGCGCGCTCGAAAGCGCTTTCTTCACCTCCCACCATGATTGACAGTGTGCCGGCAACGGCCCCGGTGTCGCCACCACTGACGGGGGCGTCGAGCATGCTCATGCCTCGGGCGGCGGCTCGTTCCGCCAGCTCCTGGGCGACGCGCGGAGCTATGGTGCTCATATCGACGATGAGGGAGCCGGGATGTGCGCCTTCCAAGACACCAGCGTTGCCACCGATGACGCTGGTGACGTCTGGCGAATCGGGCAGCATAGTGATGATCACATCTGATAGACGTGCCACTTCTGCGGGAGAATTTGCGGCCTGTGCGCCTTCGCCAACGAGCTCTTCTACGGCAGCGCGACTTCGGTTGTGCACTGTCAGTGAAAATCCAGCACGTAGCAGGTTGCGGGCCATGGGCTTTCCCATAATTCCAAGTCCGATGAAGCCGACGCGCTCAGACACTATTCTCCCCTTTCTCATTTCCGCTAACGCATTGTAGCGAGATTGTGGTGGAAGGGGAGCTTCTTGCGTTTCGCCGGAACTTTATGGTGCGATACCGCGAGAGAGGCGCTGCCATGATTCGTAGCCGTGGCATACCTGCGGGTGTGTCCACCCGAGGGCAGTGGCGACATCCGGGGATACGACGGTGCGAAGGTATGCCGCTCCACGTTCCTGCGCTGAGTGGATAAGAGCCATCCAGGCAGGGAAGGCTTCAGGAGCGAGCGGATGTAATGAAGGTGGCAAGAGGAGATGTGTAAAGTGAGTATCGACGATCAGCAGGGCACCGCCCTCGAGTATCCAAGCACCGGTGCCTTCTCCTTCAGGAAAATTGAGCGCGCGTGCCTGTCGACTGCGCTCCCAACAGTAGTGTGCGGGGAGGAATTGTCCGGCACAGTGATGGTAGCCATCGAACTGATGCTGCCAGGTGCTCATCGGGTATTGCCGGGGAGCTATCGCAGCGAGCTGAGGAAGCCTTTGCGTCGTATCTATCGTCAGATCCCAGCACAGCTCGCTGGGAGTGAAGCCGAGAGCTGTATAAAAGGCGGCCGCAGCGTGGTCCTCAGGGAAAACTTGTAGAGACTGGATGCCTTGGCGAGCAAGAATGGACATAGCGGTTTCGACGAGTCCCCGTCCGACCCCGCGGCGGCGGATACGGTGATGAACCTCGAGACCGGTGATGAAGCCGGAAAGCTGATCCTCGCCATGCTCCAAGGATAGCTCGAGATGACCGATGGTCTGGCCATCCTGTATTGCTACGAGTGTAAAACCACCGCTCACCTCCGCACTCTCGAAGAGCGGGGCTATCCGTTTTGTGTCTCCCCAGGCATGGGGGAAGGCATCGGCCTGATACAGCGCCGTAATCGCTGGTAGGTGGGTGGGAGTAGCCCGCAGGATGCGCCAGCGCGATTGTCTTACCAAATAGCAGTGCCATTCTACTCTATTCTGTACGCTACCATCACAGGACAGATTGGTGTTAGGGAGAAAGAGGTAAGCCGGCATGCGGATTAGCCGAGTGGAAGCTACAGGCGTCGCCGTTCCTGACCCTCCGTTGCGGAACATCAACGGGGTGCATGAGCCATTTGCCTTGCGCGTCATCCTGCAGATGTACACCGATGATGGTCTCGTTGGCCTAGGAGAGATGCCAGGAGGAAGGCGATTGCTGGAGGAGATCGAGGCGGCGAGTACGAAGATCAGCGGGCTAAGCCCTTGGCACTGGCAGCAGCTACGTACGCTTTTCCCCAAACAGCCTCGCCTGTGGGCGGCGTTTGAAGTGCCGATGCTGGATCTCATAGGCAAGGCAACGAACTGCAGCGTGAGCGATGTGCTGGGTGGCGCTATTCGTGAGCGTGTACCATTTTCGGCGTACCTCTTCGAAAAATTTGCGACGCCGCCCGACTGGCTCGGGGCGTATGCTGGGGTAGGGCCATGGGGAGCAGTGGGAATGTACGAGTGGGTGCGAGAAGCACTGACTCCAGAAGCACTTCTCGCTGAAGCTCAGGAGTTTCACCGGCGGTATGGTTTCACTACGTTCAAGCTAAAAGCTGGGGCTATCCCTCCGGATGAAGAAGTTGAAGCATTGCGCTTGATGCGCAAGTACTTTGGTGATGCTGTGAAGTTGCGTATCGATCCGAATGCTGGCTGGTCTCGTGAAACGGCATTGCGACTCATTCCAGCTTTAGAGGATATCGGCCTCGAGTACTATGAAGACCCTGTGGAGGGGATGGATATGATGGCCGATATTCAGCGCCACACGCGTATTCCGACTGCGACGAACATGTGTCTCGTGCGTTTTGACCAGTTTGTCGAAGGTGTGAAAAAAGATGCTGCGCGTGTCGTGCTTGCAGATCATCATGCTTGGGGTGGGTTATGGGCGTTTCGCCAGTGCGGCACTATCTGTGCAACGTTTGGTCTTGCGACGTCGCAGCATTCGAATACGCATCTTGGCATCTCTATGGCGGCAATGGTGCATGCCGGTGCTGTGACACCAAACGTGACCTATGCCAGCGATACGCACTATCCCTGGCAAGAGGGTTGGGATATCGTCAATGAGGCGTTCCATTTTGAAGACGGCTGTCTGGCTGTGCCGACAGGTCCGGGTTTAGGTGTGACTATCGACCCTGATCGTCTGGCGGCATTAGCAGAGATTGCGGCACAACGGCCTTCTGTGGTGCGTGATGATCTCACACTGATGCCGCGCTTCATCCCTGGCTGGCAGCCTGGGCGTGGGAAATGGTAGCCCGCGGAGGGATCGGTGGAGGTATGAGACGTGGACGGTGAAAAAGTTATGTCTACAAGATACTAGAGAGAGCGTTCTCAGGGGCTTCTCGCGATAGAGGATGGTGTTTTTTGATAAGGGCGTTATTGGGAACTGTGGGAGGTGGTTGGCAAGGCGTGTGGGAAGCATTAGGATGTTGGGGTTATTGAGAAGACCAATGAGGGAGCAATTGGGTGGAACTGCTTTTTCTCGGCACTGCGGCAGCGGAAGGATATCCTGCGCTTTTTTGTTCTTGTCACCACTGTGATGCTGCTCGGGTCAGCGGGGGGCCAGACTTACGGCGGCGTACTGCTGCGCTCATCGATGGGGAGTTGCTGATCGATGTCGGTCCGGACCTCTTGGGAGTGGCACATACCTTCAATCTCCACCTTGATCGCATCGCATGGGTAGTGCAAACGCACGCGCACGCTGATCATCTCTTAGAAAGCACCTTTACCTTCCGCCGGGCTGGCTTCACCGCTACAGAGCCAGCACACTGGCAGCTCTGCGGATCGAGTAAGACGATCGAGCAAATAGAACATGCCTTGCACGGTGATGGTGCCCCTGAGCGAGTGACGTTGCGAGCGGTACAGCCCTTTGAAATGTTCCAGCTTGGGCCATATACGGTGACGGGGTTGCGCGCTCGCCATGACATGCGTATCGAGCCGCTCTTCTACGCCATCGAGCGTGATGGACGTGCGCTTCTGTGGGCTAATGATTCGGGTCCGTGGTTTGAAGAGACGTGGCAAGCGCTGGGGCAGCTCAAGCAGAGGGGTGTACGATTCAATGTTGTGGTAATTGAGGCGACCATGGGAACCCTGCCATCTCCGGAGAGTCCAGGTGGGCATATGACGTTCGAAGAATGTGGCTGGCACCACGAAGAACTTGGCCGGCGGGGACTCCTAGCGCCAGGGGCACGCCACTTTGCGCACCATTTTTCCCATCACGCTTGCCCATTACATGAGGAGATAACCGCGCTTTTGAGCCCTTATCGCGTACAACCGGCATATGATGGTTTACGCATTCGTTTTTGAACCGGCGGTGATCGCGTTGCCGGGTCGTTGATGGTGAACGGGCTTTTTTAGATACCGCCCTTCGATGGGCTAGAAGCTTGCATCTGTGCTGCTGCGGCCTCGAACATGACCGTGAGCGGCGCAGTGTTCCCTGTCCAGAGCTCGAATGATTGAGCGCCTTGGTAAATCAGCATTGGCAGGCCGCCGATAGCGCGAGCCCCTTGGGCTGTCGCCTCCCGCATGAGTCGTGTCTTTAAGGGGTTGGCGACGAGGTCGAAGACGAGGATTCTGGCAGGTAGGTGGATATGGGGTAGCGGTGTTTCCTCTTGAAGTGGGCCGAGCATCCCCAGCGGCGTGGTATTGACGATCATGGAAGCCCTCCCTACGGCCGATTGGAGACTCTCGAGATCCCAGGGGATAGCGATGACGCGTGACTCGCTGTTGAGCATTTGGACCAGTGCCTTGGCGCGTTCGAACGTACGCGATGCGAGGGTGAGTGTGGCGGCGCCGGAATCGAGCAGGGCGATAGCGACTGCATGGGCAGCGCCCCCCGCACCGAGCACTAGGGCGTGTTGGCCTGAGGGATCGGCATGGAGATCCTGGCGTAATGCTTGGAGGAAACCACCGACATCGGTGTTATAAGCGGCGAGACGTCCTTGGTTGTTGACAAGGGTATTGGCTGCACCGACGCGTTCAACGAGAGGATCGCGTTCGTCGATGAAATCTAGCACTGCCAGTTTATAAGGGATGGTGACGTTAGCCCCTAGGGCATCTACTTGACGGAGGCGTGCGAGGTGGCTGGGGATAGCTTCCGGGGACAGTTCCCAAGCATGGTATCGCACATCGAGGCCAAGAGCGTCGAACGCTGCCTGCTGAAAAGCTGCTGAGATAGAATGCTTCAGGGATTGACCGATGACTCCACAGACGCGCATCATTCGTGCGGAAGCTTCAGCAAGCCGAACAAATGCTGGAAATCGCCATTGAAGGAGGAGAGAAAGTGGCGCATCTCGAGTACCTCCGTGGGTGAAATTGCGGTGATATTTTCTCCTGGCGTGCGCAGTTGACCTTCGCTGTCGCTATCATTGGAGAAGCCATCATCCCCAACGATGTTTCTCTGAAGCCAGTACAGAGCATCGCCGGTAAAGCAGACGCGGTTTGAATTGGCACCGCAGATTTCACAGTGGGCGGAGAACACGGCGGTGAAGGATCGTTGAGAGAGAAGCCTGTCGAATCGAAGGTGTGAGCCGCACAGCGGGCAGCCTACGTGTGCGAGATTATTTTCAATGGCGTGAAAAATGTGCTCTTCCATCGCGTCCTCTCCTGTCACACGCGCCTTTATTGTACTCAAGGCTGCTCTTGCTTGAACACTCAATGGGGAAAACTTACCTGGAAGGGTTATGCCCGTACGGCAGCGAGCTCTCCAGTACGCCAGCTCCCCAAGACGCGCACCGCTAGGCAGTACTCGCGCAGCTCATCGAGGGTGGCTTCTACCTCCGGATCCGTTGAATGGCCCGTGATCTCGATAAAGAATATGTAATCCCACACTTTACGCCGTGAGGGGCGATGATCGAAGTGAGTCATATTGATGTTGTGTCGCACCAGACAGCCGGTGATGTCATGGAGGGCGCCGATACGATCGCGAATGGAGAGCATGAGGGCGGTGCGATCGTTGCCGGTTGGCTGGGAAAGCTGACGCCCTAAGACATAAAACCGAGTAGCGTTATCGCTTCGATCTTCGAGATGTTCTGCCAGAATGCGCAACCCATAGTGGTTAGCGGCGAGCTTGGAACCGATGGCTGCTGCCAGGGCATCCTCTTGGGCAAGTTCTGCGGCGCGGGAGGTGCTGGAGACCTCTATTTGTTCGCAGTGGGCCAGGTGAGCTGCGAGCCAGTTCCGACACTGGCCGAGCGCCATAGGATGGGAATAGACGCGACGGACGTGTTCAAGCGGACCTGTACCCAAGAGGAAGTGACTGATAGGCAGGATAATTTCCGCACAAATCTTCAGATTGGGGTCGATATCGATGAAGCTGTCGAGTGTCGCCGTAACGATGCCTTGGAGTGAATTCTCAATAGCGACTACGCCGTAGTCGGCGAGACCGCGCTCTACGGTGCGGAACACTTCCTGAACGGCTGGCTGCGGCACGTAGAGGGCTGCAGAGCCGAAACGTAGCTGGGCAGCTTCGTGGGTAAACGTATGAGCAGGACCAAGGTAGGCAATAGTGAGGTGATCTTCGAGTGAGCGCATAGACGATAGGATTTCGCGATAAATAGCTTTCAATGCGTCGTCACCGAGCGGTCCGCGGTTGGTTTTACGAACATTTTCGTAGACGCTTTCTTCGCGTTCGGGGATAAAGGCGACGATGCTGCCCTGCTGTTTAATCTGGCCGACACGTTCTACGATGCGAGCGCGGGCGTTGAGTAGCTCGACAATCTGTCGATCAAGAGCATCAATTTGCTTTCGGCACTCTCTGAGCTGTATGTCGACATCTTGGTGCTGCTGAGTATCTTCGCTCTGTGGAGATGTTATGGAACTATCCGTCATTGTGCTTCTTATCGCCCTAGGGCAGCGTGGCGGGGGCCGTCACACTGCCTTCACCATCGCAGTGAGTGTATTATCGCTGCCTTTGGAACACATTGCTGCTTTTGCCCCCGCGGGGTCGTGTTTTTCAACTCACGAGGATATCGGCTACTGAGAGCGGGTGCAATGAGGAGGGACAAGGAGAGGTTGACAGGATTGGATGCTGGTATACTGGGGGACGCATAAAGAGATATTTATGTTGCAGGGAGGTCAGCCATCGAATCGAACCTGCGAGAACTGCGCGAGCTGAAAATGGCTCTTCGGGCTTGTGCGGATGTGACGAGGCTGAGAATTCTCAATGTGCTTGCCGATGGTGATGAGCACAGCGTTACAGACCTCGTTAGCATGCTGCGGATGAGCCAGCCGCTCGTTTCCTGGCATTTGCGGATACTGCGCCGGTGTGATCTGATTGCTACGCGGCGGGCCGGCCGGCAAGTGCGGTATCGGACGAATAGGAAAGGGTGGGAGCTATTTCTGGTACGTCTCAGGGGTATCCAGGAGCGGCCGCTTGCTGATCGGGAGGCATTCTCACTGTTGGCGCCAGCACTTCACCCCGGACAGGGTACCCGATGAAGATTGGTCTCGTTTGTCCCTATGACTATGCGGTGCCAGGGGGAGTGCAAGATCATGTTCGCCATCTTGGCACGCGCTTTCAGCAACTCGGGCACGACGTGCGTATTATCGCTCCTTCCAGCTCCGATGGTGTTCAGACTGCCGGCAATTTGTACACTGTGGGTGCGGTTGCCTCGGTGCCAGCCAATGGCTCGATTGCACGTATTTCGGTCTCGATCCGGCTGGCAAAGCGCGTGAAACACATTCTGCAGGTGGAGTGCTTTGATGTAGTACATATTCATGAGCCGCTGGTACCCATGTTGCCGATCACGGTGTTGCGATTATCCGAGGCGTTGACGATTGGTACGTTCCATGCCTATTCGGATTCGAACTACGGATATCGCTGGGGAAAGCCGCTTTTGAAACGTTACGTCAAGAGACTTGCGGGATGTATTACCGTTTCTGAAGTGGCCCAACAGTTTGTCGAGCATTATTTTCCCGGTCATTACACGGTAATTCCTAATGGTATCAATACGCGGGAGTTTCTTGGTGATATTGCGCCGTTGCCGCAGTTTGCTGATGGCAAGCTGAATATACTCTTCTTTGGGCGGATTGAAAAGCGTAAGGGACTCCGCTACTTGTTGCGAGCCTTTCCGCTGGTGAAATCGGCATTCCCCAATGCGCGACTCATCATTGCGGGTGAAGGCGCTGAGCGTCCTGCCTATCAACGTTGGGTCGGGAGGCAGGGTTTCAGTGACGTCGTTTTTACGGGAGGTGTTCCGGCAGAAGATCGAGCGCGCTATTTTGCGTCGGCAGATGTTTTCTGTGCGCCGAACATCGGTGGTGAAAGCTTTGGCCTCGTATTGCTGGAAGCGATGGCTTCAGGTAAGCCGGTAATTGCAAGCGCTATTCCTGGCTATCAGTCGGTTATTCGTGATGGTGTAGATGGGGTGTTAGTGCCTCCGAAACAAAGCGAGGCGCTGGCTTCAGCGATCTGCCGTCTTCTAGGAGATCCAGATCGACAACGCCGCCTTGGTACCGCTGGTCGTCTTAAGGCGTTGCAGTATGACTGGGATTTTGTTGCGGATCGTGTCCTTGCGTATTATCGGTCGGTTGCCCAGGCACGACAGGAGGAGGTGAAACGGTTAGTCGCATCGCCGGCAGAGGTGCTCGACGCTCTACGGAATCGGAGTCCAGCAGGGGAGGAAAACGCATGATTACACCTGAGATACAAGCACTCGTGCGGCGCTTGGTAGAACGGTTAATGCATCCGCTGTTGTCTACTGGTCTGACACCGAACCAGCTCACCTTATTTGGCCTTCTCTTGAGCATATTCACGGCAACGGTGTTAGCGCTTGGGCATTTTATTGCTGGTGGGTTTCTCGTCCTTTTTTCTGGCGCCTTCGATATGCTGGACGGTGGGCTGGCGCGGGTGCGTGGTGGGGGGACTACCTTTGGCGCTTTTTTTGATTCTACACTGGATCGTCTCTCTGAGGGAATGATTTATGCGGGGTTGCTCATCTGGTTCCAGCGGCAAAACCAGACATCAGCGGTGGTCATCGTCTATGCCGTTATTCTTGGCTCCCTCTTGATCAGTTATGCCCGCGCCCGTGCTGAGGGGTTGGGGCTGGAATGCAAAGTTGGGCTGCTAGCGCGGCCGGAACGTGTTCTTCTGCTTGGTGGTGCCCTCGTTCTTGATGGAGCAGGGGTTATCGCTACGAGGGCGATGCCAGATCGACTGTTAATTGTGGTGCTTGGCTGCTTAGCGGTGTTGACATTTTTCACACTAGCTCAGCGCATCTGGCATATCTGGCTATTGACACTACCGGAACAACGTGTAGAGCGCGGTCCAATTGCGACGTTCTGGATCCGCTGGAATGAGCGTCGGGCACGGCATCTCTAGCGTAGCAGCATGGCTAGGCCGCCCACGAGGTGAAACCCACGCTCACAGAGAAAATCACCATTCCCCTCCCAGCAAAGAGCGGAGGTTGCCCGCCGCCAAGCTCCGGTTGCCAGGATTCTGACCAATGCCCAGAAACGCGTGATCAGCCCCTCTGACGACCGCCGATCTCGCCCATCCGCGCGGAGCGAGAGGAGGCCTATGAGCGCAGGTCCTGCTGAAACAATTGGTTCTCGATGCCTCCGTCGCCACCAAGTGGCACCTGATCGGCGAGGGACACGCTGACAAAACCCGGCTGATCCTTGACTATCAGGGGCGGCTAGGTTCCCATAGCATCCCATAGCAACGGCACCATCCCTATGCGCTCCCTTGTCTTACAAACGGCCGTATTCCTGATGCGGGTGCTCGGTGATCTCTACGCCGACGGCGCCTAGTACTAATGGGAATCCGGTGGCGGTCACGGTTGCCTGCGCTCGCCTGCTCCTCGTATAGTGTCCATGGGATGGCGCCTGGGGGGCGCGGTGATGGAGAGGGGAGCTATGCGCCTGGCTGGTGCCGTCCTGCGTCTTGTCGTGAGCGGCACCCTGGCGCTCGGCCTGCTCGGGCTGGTGAGCACTGCGACCGTAACCGCAATATCCACCACCTTTACGGTGGACAGCACCGCCGATACCCACGACGCCACGCCCGGTGATGGTGTCTGTGCCGACAGCCAGGGAAACTGCACATTGCGGGCCGCCCTCGAGGAGATTAACGCCCAACCGGCCGGCCTCGGCTTCACGATCACTGTACCCGCCGATACCTACACGCTCACACTGGGAGCGCTCACGATCTCCGTGGCATCGACCATCACCATCAACGGTGCCAGTCAAGGGAGCACCACTGTCAGCGGCAACCAGCAGTCGCAAGTCCTTACCATCAGCAACCAGGGGGCAAACGTGACGCTGACGGCCGTCACGGTCACGGGCGGCTCGATCAGTAATGGAAACGGTGGCGGCATCGACAACGCAGGAACACTGGTAGTCAGCAACAGCACGATCAGCGGTAATATGGCCACCGGCGGGTTTGGTGGCGGCATCGACAACAGTGGTACGCTCACCGTCAGCAACACGACCTTCAGTAACAACAGCGCCGCCTTCGGCGGCGGCCTCAACAATGACAACCAGGCTACCTTGACGAATGTCACCGTCACCGGCAATAGTGCGGTCTACACTTCCAATGGCGAAGGCGGTGGCATCCGTAACAGTTACTCCGGCACACTCACGCTGAACACGAGCGCCGTCAGCAAGAATACCGCTCCCAAGTATAGCGACGGCGGCGGCATCCATAACGAGGGTACGCTCATTGTCAACAACAGCACGATCAGCGGCAACAGCACCGGCACAAACGGTGGCGGCATCGAAGACTTGGGTGGTCTGACGATCTCAGGAAGCACTATCAGCGACAATAGCGCGGTGAGCTACGGCGGTGGCATTGACGACCAAGCCCAGAGCCCCGCGACTGTGACGATTAACAACAGCACCATCAGCGGCAACAGCGCTGGCACGAGCAGCGGTGGCGGGCTCTATAACACCACCTCCACCGGCAGCGTGTTGAGCTACGTCACCATCGCCGGCAACTCTGATGGTATCATCAACAGGCTGAGCTATGGTCAGCAGGACCAGATCACACTCCAGGGAGTGCTGCTGGCCAACACCGGCGCCAACTGCTCGGCTGGGATCACTGACCAGGGGTACAACCTGGACAGCGGGACGTCGTGCCACTTCACCAAGGCCACCTCGCTCAGCAGTACCGATCCGAATCTTGGTCCGCTCGCCGCTAACGGGGGGCCGACCGAGACGATGGCGCTGCTCCCTGGCAGTCCGGCGATCGACGCTGGGGGGACGAGCAGTAATAACTGTCCCTTGACCGATCAGCGGGGTGTCAGCCGGCCCCAGGGCAGGGCCTGCGACATCGGCGCCTACGAGCTCGTACAGGTGGTGACGTCGACGAGCACACCTACAGCTACTCCCACGGCTACCCCAACTGTGACGCCGACTGCTACTCCGACACCGACGCCGACGATGACAGCGACTCCTACTCCCACGCCAACGATGACAGCGACTCCGACACCGACGCTGACGATGACGGTGACTCCTACCCCGACGCCGACAATGACAGCGACTCCGACATCGACGCCGGCGATGACAGCGACTCCGACACCGACGCCGACAATGACGGCGACTTCTACTCCTACGCCGGCGATGACAGCGACTCCGACATCGACGCCGACAATGACGGCGACTCCTACTCCCACGC
>JAMDCW010000065.1 GCA_023489405.1 Chloroflexota bacterium | reverse complement strand
CTGCCCACTCGAGCACGAGGAGCGCGCCCAGAAGGAGGCCCTCACTCTCGGCGAGCCACAAGCGAGCGCCATGGTCTGCAAAGTGGCGCCAGAAGCGTTCGTAATAGGCCAGGGAGCGCCCGAGAATGTGTTGCCGTTCCGCCGTTTCTCGCTCTAGCGCAGAGAAACGAGGAAGATCGGCAGCCGTACCTTCACGAACGGTTACGCTACGGGCGGTCGCCTGGCGGATGAAGCGCCGCCACGTCTGGCGGAATGACATCAGTACGGTCGCTTCATCTGGCCGGAGGTCCACCCGCACCGTGTGCGGTAGCTGGGTGTGAAACGGCACAGAGCGCCACCCTGCCGTGGTAAGCTGGGCGCCGAGAGCGTGACCCTGCGGTAGCTCCGGCTCGAGGCGGACGAACCATGCCCGCAGGCGCTGCGCTTCCCTGACGACTGCTTCAAGGAGGGGGATCAGCGCGGCTTCGTCGCGCACTGTGGGGCCACGCGGTACGTACACGAAAGCTATGGAGCTGTAGAAACGCCGGTACAGCCCTTGAATCAGGCCAGCGAGAGCACCGTCACGTTCAGCGAGAAAGCGTACTGGCTGCCAGCCGCTCTCCCGCCGCAGCTCTCCCCATCGCCAGCTTTGCAGGAAACTGCCCCAGCGCTGGGTGAACTGTTCCCAAGCATGCTCATCACCCAGGGTAGCCCGGCGAACAGTGAATGGAATTGGAGCGGAGGTATCATCTGCCACTGAGCCGTTGCTCTGCTACTCAGCGCCAGAGCCAGGAATCGATAGCACGGCTGTAGGAGAGGAGCTCATCGGGACGGAACCACAGTGCTACTTCTCGCTTGGCATCGCCGGCATTTGCTGATCCGTGCGCCAGATTGAAGTCGACCGTGATACCATAATCCGCTCGAAGCGTTCCTGGAGCTGCTTCATGCGGCCGGGTGACCCCCATCGTCGTACGCACGACCTCGATGGCGCGAGGGCCTTCGAAGACGGCTGCCACCACGGGCTGAGAGGTGATGAAGCTGACCAAGCCAGGATAAAACGCCTTGTCGCGGTGCTCGGCATAGTGTTGCTCGGCTAAGGTTTGGGAAGGCCACACGAGCTTCAACCCCACCAGTCGCAATCCCCGCCGTTCAAACTGGCTCAACAGTTCCAGCGCAATGCCGCGCTGGAGGCCATCTGGCTTGATAAGCACCAATGTTCGCTCTAGTGGCTCCGACACCCAAGACTCCTTCACCTGCTTGTTTTGCTAGCGTACGCCTTCACCGGACAAGAGTATACCTCTGGCATCATCTGCTCTTCGGGCAAGCCCCAGCGCGCCATCGAGGACGAACCGGTCTATCGCCACAGCCACACCGTCGTGATCGCAATCCAAGGTTACGGCGTCAGCCTGACATTGCACCGCGAGGGGAGCATTCCCCATCGCGACGCTCCATCCCGCTGTCTGGAGCAGCTCGAGATCGTTGTAGTTGTCTCCAATAGCCATCGTGGCCGCCAGCGGTATGTCGAAATGGCAAAGCAGGGTATGGAGCGCTTGCGCTTTTGAGCACTGTTGAGCGAGTATCTCCCAAAAGCTCGTTCCCTCACGGTTCGTCGTGGCGATGACCCGTAGTCCGGGGATATCGAAGCGATCCTGAAGGCCCTCTAAGCGATGAGGGGCGTCGAATGTCATGACTTCGAGAGGTGGATGCGGGAGCAGCAGGCCGGCGAGCGTCGCATGGCGAATCAACCACTCTGTAGAGCGTTCGAGATAAGAGCGATTCGCGGGAGTATCCCGCTCCGGCGGGCCGGCGTGGATGTGGTCGCCTTGAAAGACGTTCTCATATACTATCGGCTGGAGGCCGGCCTTCCACAAGAAAGCCACTGCTTGGTGGGCGGCGGCGAGGTCCAGGTGATGATGATACAGCACCTCGAAAGTGCCGGAATGCTTGATCAATGCGCCGTTTTGTACCAGAATCGGCAGGTCGAAGCCGAGCGCAGTAGCGATCGGCAAGGCAGAACGAAATCGCCGGCCGGTAGCGAGTGTGACGAGACAACCGTGCGCTATCGCTGCAGCGATGGCCTGGTGCGTCACCGGCGAGATTTCGCCGTGAAGATCGAGGAGGGTGCCATCGATATCTAATACCAACAAGCGTATGTCCATAGTGGCAGTGTACCAAGGTTAGCGCCGCCAGGGCGGACGGTAGGGGAGGACATGAAATGGAACGAGAGAAACAGTTGCGCATCCTTGCATTTGGCGCTCATCCTGATGACTGCGATGTCACGTGTGGTGGCACCGCCGCTCTGTGGGCACGCGCGGGGCACGTTGTGCAGTTCGTATCGGTGACCAATGGTGATGCCGGTCACCATGAGATAGGTGGGGCGCCGCTCGCCTGGCGCCGGCGCGCCGAGGCCGCGGCCGCGGGGAAAGTCATTGGCATCAGCTACCTCGTGCTCGATCATCACGACGGCGAGCTCGAGCCATCATTGGCGAACCGGCGGGAGATCATCGGGCTGATTCGCGATTTTCGCCCCCATCTCAGCCTCTCGCCGCGCCCGTATGACTATCATCCCGACCATCGCTATACTGCTCTGCTCATCCAGGATGCCGCGTACATGGTGACGGTACCGAACATCGTGGCGCACCACGCTCATCTTCCCGCTAATCCGGTGATCTGCTACGTTCGCGATCATTTTCTGAAGCCGGTGCCATTTCAACCGGATGTCGCGGTGATCATCGATGAGGTCATCGAGCTGAAGTGGGACATGCTGCACTGCCATACCTCGCAAATGTACGAGTGGCTCCCTTACAACGGTGGATATCTGTCTGATGTGCCAGCAGCGGATGGAGATCGGCGCCGCTGGTTGGCGCAGCGCCGTTCGGGGCGTGATCGCGCTCTAGCCGGCAGCTATCGAGATCTCCTCATCAGCCGGTATGGGCGCGAATGTGGACAGGCGGCTCAATATGCTGAAGCTTTCGAGGTGAGCGAGTACGGCGCGCCGCTTACTCCGGCACTGCGAGAGCAGCTCTTCCCGTAACGAACATCGCTACAGACCGGCCTTGCGGGGTCCTGCTGCTTGTCCATCCATCGGCGCCGGTCGCCCCAGGTGCTCATCGAGCCAGCGCTGGAGCGAGACGAGATGGAAGACGTACTCCGCCCAATTGTGGCACGGCGGCAGGCATGACTCTTCAACCACTGAACAACCACTGAACGTATTTCCCGCTCCGCACTGTGGTTGCGGCGGGAACTTGCAGACCGATCCTGAGCATTCGCGCCTCGGAAGGCACGTCGGAGGCTCGCCAGTTTAGTGTCAACAAGAGGCGACGGACGGCAACTGCTGGACCATCGGTCCAGCGCGGACGGCCGGCCCAAGCAACTGTTATACTAGGTGACCAAGCTCACGCCGCCGGAGGAGGGAACTCCTGGTGATTGAGAGGCCACCGCGCGGTAGATGGTAAACGACATAAGGGAATGAGTATGTGGGGGTCGCAGCCGCCACTCACTGGGCTCGTATTCGAGTCAGCGTCGCCTGCCAGGCCGATCCTCAAGTGGGCTGGCGGTAAGCAGCAGATGCTGGATCATCTCCTCGCCCACGTGCCGGCTCACTTCAATACGTATATCGAACCTTTCTTCGGCGGTGGCGCGCTCTTCTTCGCCCTACGACCACGGCGAGCTATCATCGCCGACTCGAATCCCGAGCTGATCAACCTATACCGAGTGGTCGCCTCAAACGTCGAAGCGCTGATCGCCGCCTTGGCCCCCCTTCCGCTCGATGAGGACTCCTTCTATCGTATACGGGATCTTAACGTTGAGCAGCTCGATCCGGTTGCCCGTGCCGCTCGCACGATCTATCTCAATCGGACATGCTTCAACGGACTCTACCGGGTGAATCGTAAGGGTCAGTTCAATACACCCTATGGTCGCTACACCAATCCAACGGTGTGCGACCCGGTAAACCTCAGAGCCGCGAGTGTTGTGCTCGCTGCCGCAGAGATCATCCTGGCTGATTACAAAGACGTACTTCATAATAGACCGCAACCCGGCGACTTCGTCTTTTTGGATCCGCCATACTTACCGGTAGCGGAATACTCGGACTTTAAACGCTACACCAAGGAGCAATTCCGCGAGCAGGATCACCGTGAGCTTGCTATTGAAGTCCGGCGACTCCACGAACTCGGCTGCCACGTGCTGTTGACCAATAGCAATCACCCCTTGGTCCAGGATCTCTATGGTGAATACCAAGTGAAGGTCTACCAGACCCTCCGCCTCATCAATAAGGATGCCGGTAACCGCACCGGTGAGGACACCCTGGTGATTATTCCGTCGCGGCAGCACAAGCTGACGCTACGCCCTGTCACTCTACCGGAGCAGATGAAGCGATTTCCCCCCACTCGATTTATGGGCAGCAAGAGCGCCATTCT
>JAMDCW010000101.1 GCA_023489405.1 Chloroflexota bacterium | reverse complement strand
TGGCGTGGCGGTCATTGCAAGCAAGTGTGGATGGATACCTTTTCTCCAGAGAGCGTCTCGCTGGTACACGCCAAAACGATGCTGTTCGTCGACAATAACGAGCGCAAGTCGCGCAAAAGTTCCTTCTTCATTGAGCAAAGACTGGGTGCCGACCACGATACGTGCTTGACCGCTGCCGACCAACCTCCACATATCACGCCGAACCTTTACGCTCAGGCGACCGGTGAGCAAAATTGGTCGCAATAACTCATGGATCGGCGCAAAGAGCTTTGCAAATGTCGCCGCATGCTGCTCTGCAAGGATCTCCGTAGGCGCAATGACGGCAACTTGGGCGCCATTCTCTACCGCTGCAAGTGCAGCCATAGCCGCTACTACGGTTTTACCGGAACCAACGTCACCTTGGAGCAAGCGCCCCATCGGATGGGAAGCTGCTAAGTCGGTGAGAATCTCATCGAGAGCGCGTAACTGTCCGGGAGTAAGGATAAAGGGCAGCTTTTCCTGGAAAGCCAGGCGCTGTTCGGTGCTTAGTGGTAAAGGAATTGCCTCTTTCCGCTGCCATTCTCGACGCTGCTGGAGCAGGCCAATCTGGAGCGGCAAGAGCCGATTGAGCGCAATCCGGCGCTGAGCGGAAGTCAAAGCCTCGGTATTATCAGGAAAGTGAACCTGCAACAGCGTAGTACGTAAGGGTAGAACTCCTGCAAGATTCAGGAGATCTTCGGGAAGGTTTTCCTGAATTTGCTGAAGGCAGGTATCCAGGGCGCGCTTCACGCGTACACGCAACCAAGCGCCCGGGAGATCACCACTCAGTGGATAGATGGGCACTAACCGTCCCGTGTGAATTCCAGCATCTTCGCCAACCGGCTCAAAGTCAGGGTGCGTAAATTGAAGCTTCCCTCCATAGAAGCGCACCTTGCCACTCACAAAGAGCTCACTCCCTGGCTGTAGGGCCTCTTGCTTAGTACGCCACTCCTGTCCAAACCAAACCGCCGTGCAACTCCCTGTCACATCAGAGAGGCGAGCTTCAACCCGCCGTAAGGAACCGCGGATGCCCCCATTCGCTGCGATATGCTGGACAACAGCGCGAATGGTCACCTCCTGCCCTGGGCGGATTTGTGCTACGGGAACCAGTCGGGAATAGTCGACGTAACGGCGTGGTAGATGCCAAAGGAGATCTTCCACAGTATGTAAGCCTAGACGGTCCAGAGCCGCCAGATATCGTTGCGGTGTCTGGCCAAGCACCCGCAGCGGATCGCCGAGTTTGCGGATTGCTGGCACTCGCTTTCGCTCCTGTACCGAACTGCCCCTTGAAGCCACCTGTCTCCTACCAGACGTTGCTCGGGAATCTAAGACCATTGGATGCCTAGCCACGCGTTCGCCCTCGAGCCCTCTAGATGGAGCAGAGACATCACCACCTTGAGGTAGATGTTCTAGCAAAGCAGTCAAAGCGCATAGCGCCTGGCCAGCTAGCTGCTGACGGGCAGCTAAATCCACTCCGGTCAAATTCGCCAAACGACGCGCCAGATCCTCTACACTATGGGTAATTTCTGGAGCATCCTCAATCACAAGCTGCTTCCAACGGAACAAGCGGTCCACAAAATCAGATGGCAGCGTAGCTCCCTGCTCAACCTCACCGAGCACACGGCTCAAGCGATTAATGAGAAGTCGTGCTTGGCTGCTTTTACCATTGAACTCCAGTGGTGTATCAATGTGTCTTTTCACAGCAATAAGCGTAACGTAAAGTTCCTATGTTCTTCGGTCCCAGAGACACATCCTTACTGCCCATTACCAACCTGGCTCGCTTCAAGAAAAGCCACACCGATGGCGCCAGGTCCTGAATGGGTGCCGATCGCCGGCCCAATCTGTTGTAGCAAAACCTCTTGGTGAGGGAAGGCTTCGCCAAGAGCTTCTTTTATCGCTATGGCGTCAGTGAAGTTCGCTGCATGGCCGACAATCAAGGGGCCCTCAAAAGGGCTTCGTGCTACGATAAGCTCCTTCAAGCGTTCCAGTGCCCGCAGCCACGTTCGCACACGATCAAGAGGCGCAAGCAACCCATCTTCAACATTCACCAAGACCTTCAGGGACAACAGCCCTCCCACCACGCTAGCGACGCGACCAATCCTGCCACTCTTCTGCAAGTATTCGAGAGTTTGCAACACACCATAGATATTAGCCTGCCGCTTGACTTGTTCAGCGTACGCCACGACATCGGCTAATGCGGCACCGCGCTGAGCGAACTGCGTTACCGCTCGCACTACAATTTGTTCGCCCAAGCTAATCTGGCACGAGTCCACCACCCTGATATGTTTTGGAGCGATGCGCTCACTAATGCGACGGACACTTTCAATAGTAGTGCTCATTTTACTAGACATAATAATAGAAACGATGTCGTATCCCTCATCTAGCAAACGCTGTAAAGTCGCGGCTATCACCGCTGGGCTTGGCTGAGAAGTCTTGGGCAAGATATTCGTCTGTCGAAGACGTAGAAAGAATTCGTCAGGTCGAAGAGAAACTCGATCTTCGAAAACTTCGTTACCTAAGTACACTGGTACTGGTATCACCGTGCAGCCTAGAGATTCCCCTTCTGTGGGATCAAGGTCAGAAGCGGAATCCGTGAGTACTCGCACTGGACGCATCACGCCTCACTCCAGCCCTAGGAGGTAAGCATACACTGGCTGTCCACCAGAAAGCATCTGTATCTCGAGCTGGGGATATGCTGCCTGCAAACGTTCCTGCAACACCTGCGCTTGGTCTGGCGTCCGCGAATCACCAGTAAAAATGGTGAGCATGGAGTGCTTGCTCCGGAGAATCGGTGCTATCGCCTCAACAGCGGCGTCCTCAAGTGTTGGCGCTGCTAGAGCGAGTTTCTCATCGACAAGAGCGATTGGTGTACCAACCGGATACTCCTTTCCCAGAATAACGACAGGCCGGCTACTTGTCGTGATATCGATCGAAATCACTCGCTGGAAGGCTTCATACATCGCCTTCGCATTTTCTTCTGGCGTGTGGTCTGGCAGGAAGGCGATCAAGGCACTTGCTCCTTGCACAACCGACCGTGTCGGAATAATAGTGATCCGTCGATGATTACGCCTCTGTATTTGCTCAGCAGCAGCAAGCACATTGCCGTTATTAGGGAGCAAAAAGACTGTCCGCGCGCGGGTGCGCTCCACAGCTTGGAGAAGCTCCTCAATACTCGGGTTCATCGTTCCCGAGTGGGTACGAATGGCTGTTGCACCACTCGATGCGAAAACTTGGGCAATACCTTCACTTGGCACCACTGCGACAACTGCCATTTCGGATTCTTTTTCATGGACTACGGCCTCAGCACGAACCGATGCCACCTGCTCTCGCATATTGAGAATCTCGATACGGGTTAGTTCCCCGAAGACCCTACTCAGCTCAAGCACCTGTCCTGGATGCTCCGTATGGATGTGTACTTTCGTTAGTGCGTCTGTCGTCGCTACCACGAGTGACCCACCTAAAGGGATCAGCAGTTCACGAAAGGCTGACGCATCAGGAGGAACCCCGCGAATGAGAAAAGAGGTGCAGTATCCCTGTTCTTCGAGGTCGTGCGCCGCTGCATCAATACCTTTGACCGTTAAATACCCATCGATGGTGGCCTCTCCATTTCCCGTGTCAAACGGTTGACCACGCAATAGCCGGACCATGCCAGCTAACCAGATGCTAAAGCCTGCTGCGCCGGCATCAACAACGCCATTCTCTTGCAACACTGGCAGCAACAGCGGGCTTTCCTCGACCGCTTGGTGCGCCGCCTGAGCAGCGGCTACAAACGCTTCCAATAACGGCGCTTCCGGTGCCACTTTCTCCCAGCTATCAGCCACACGTGTTATTGCCGTCAGTATGGTACCTTCACGTGGCTGGGATACTCCGGCATAAGCAGCAGCCCGAGCAGCTTTCCAAGCTTCTGTCAGATCACTCACAGAGGCTTGGTGGCGATCCGCAACCCCTCGATGCAGGCCTTCGAGTATAAGTGAAAGAATTACGCCAGAATTGCCCCGCGCTCCCAAAAAAGCAGCAGCCGCCGACTGGCTGAGGGCCACCGATAACATGCCTGGGCGATCTACCACCGCTCGCGCTGCGGCTTCAAGCGTTAACCGCAAATTCGAACCAGTGTCGCCATCAGGTACCGGGAAGACATTAAGATGATTGATCGCTGCCTCGTGAGCGGTCAACCACTGCACTCCCGCTTGGAGCAACCGTGCCCATAGGTCTCCCGTTAACACAAACGGTCCAGTCACCCTCTGTTCCCTGTTCTACTTGTCTGCTTCAGGCACTTCTTTCATCTGCTCGATCATCCACGTAGGGATCCGGAGCTAAAAATATAAGGGCACGCAGGGAGCACGGAGCATTGCCGTATCACCTACACGTGTGGTATTCTCGGCTTTCGCGCATTGTAGCTGCGCTCCGCATCGTGGGTCAAAGGAGTGAATCATGGCCAGCACATGTGAGGTGTGTGGCAAGACAGTGCACATTGGTCGCACCATTCGCTTTCAGA
>JAMDCW010000118.1 GCA_023489405.1 Chloroflexota bacterium | reverse complement strand
GTCGGTGATGACGACTTTGAAGCGCATACGATACCTTTCCTCTACCACCAATGACGCCCGGGAGGGGCGTACACGTCACCGGCATCCCTTGCTAGGCAAACGATCAGGCCGTGACGGCTGCACCAGGCTGCTTCGTATGTAATCCACCGATCAGGAGCAAGGCCCGTACGCTCGTCTCCCCAGCCGTCACTTCTCGTGTCATCTCCACACCTCTTTTTTCGATCCATTCCACGCGTCCAGCACTCAGACATCCAGCGTACACCTCACGCTGGCGTAGCAGTAGGTGGGTGCCCGGCGAGGTCGCCGTGTGCGAGCATCGTCAGGAACGGTGAATCGTCAATGGTCAGCGGCAGGTCGATCCGTCCGCGGCACCGGCTCGATTCGTAGCTGGCGAAGATCAGCTCGGTAGCTTGCAGGGCATGGCGGGCGGAGAGGAGTGGCTCGTGTCCATCCTCGAGGGCGTCGAGCAGGTCGGCGATGCCGTGCGCCACGGAGTTTCCCGGCCGGTCGAGTCTATCGGGATTGGTATCCACTGGAACCCAGGCGCCATCGCCGCGGCCACGTATACGCACCGGGAGACGCTGTCCCTCTGGCAGCGTCGGGTTCACCTCGATAACGCCTGCCGAACCGATCAACCGGTTTGCACAGCCGATAGCGGAATCCCGCCCCGTAACGAGCAGGCCGTGGACGCCACTGACATACTGGAAGAAGCTGATCGCTTGCGTTTCCACTGGCATCCCGAAGACTTTGCGCTCTTCTCGTACATCGATCTGGGCAAGCAGCCAGCGCACCGGCGTCTCGTCATGGTAGAAGAAGAGCATATCGAACCAGTGTGTTCCCCAGTCGAAGAGGTCGCCACAGTGCGCTTCCATCCGGACGAGATCGCCGATGGCGCCCTCGTGCAAGAGCCGCCGGGCAGCGCGATAGGTCGCCTCGAAGCGGCGCTGGTGATTGAACGTGAGCTGAGTGCCGTGCTGGGCACAGACCGCTGCCATCTGTCGCGCTTCACCCCAGGTCGGGGCCATAGGTTTCTCGCAGTGCACGGCGCGCACGCCAGCCTCAGCACAGGCAATGACCATCGGTGCGTGCAGATGGGGCCAGGTGCAGATCGAGACGACGTCGGGGCGTTCTTTTGCCAGCATCTCCTGGTAGTCCAAGTAGATTGCTGGTGGCTGCGCGGAATCGCCATGCTCTGCCACAAAGGCCTCGGCGTTCTCCCGGGAGATATCGGCTACTGCTGCTAGCTGGCAGCGCCCGGATGCCTGGTAGCCCTGGACGTGGATGTGTGCCTGGCCGAAGCCGCTCGCTCCGGGGGTGCGCAGGGGACGGCCGCAGCCGATGATGGCGACGCGATACGGTTTGTTCATTTGCTCCTCGTTCCTCATGATGCTAGGGCAGCAGCACTGAGAGTGTCCGGTCTTTCTGCCCTGGTCCTACCACGCTTGACATCTCAGTACGGATACCATACTATAGTATTTGTTCGTACTGCAAGCCCTTGTACCATAGGTGAAGAGGCATTTTCGTGATTGAACGGCGTCCCTTGCACCAGCAGGTTGCGGCGGCGCTGCGACAGCGCCTGGCTGCCGGAGAGTTTTCCCCTGGAGCTGCCTTGCCGGCGGAACTGGCCCTGCAACAAGAATATGGGGTCAGCCGCGCCACCGTGCGCCACGCCTTGGAGACATTGCAGCGGGAGGGCCTGCTCCAGCGCCAGGCGGGACGGGGGACTTACGTGGCACCGCAGGGTCCTGCAGCGGTCGCCCCCGCTGGACACCGTCCGTGCCTCGGGGTTGTGGCGGCGCGTCTGAACAGCCTCTTCCTCATGGATATGCTGCGCGGCGCTGAAGCGGAAGCAGAGGCACGCGGCTACGATCTGCTGGTGGCGAATTCGAACCATGATCCGCAGCAAGAACGGGCGCGGATCGAGCGGCTGCGCCGGCGTGGAGTTGCCGGTGCGCTGGTCGAGCCGACCCCGGGCACGACCCTGACGAGCTACTACCAGGAACTGGTTGACAGGGGCTACCCGCTCGTGATGCTGGACCGGCGCTACCCGGAGCTCGGCATAGACTTCATCGGCGTTGACAACGTCAAAGCAACCCAAGAGCTGGTCGCACACCTCATCGCGCGTGGCCACCGGCGGATTGCCTACCTTCTCGGCCTGGAATGGCCGACCAGCACCGCTCAGGAGCGGTTACACGGCTACGAGCAGGCGTTGCATCTGGCCGGACTGCCGCGGGATCCAGCGCTGGTGGTGCGCCCGGCCGGCGCTCCTGGCGACTCCCTTACTCCGGCTGTGACCATAGCGGTGCGGCGTGTGCTTGCCTTACCGGCTGCCCAGCGGCCGACTGCCCTCTGCTGCCTGAACGATGCGACGGCGCTCGAGGCCCTGGCGGTCCTGCGCAGTGACGGCCTGCGGGTCCCCGAAGATATTGCCCTGACGGGCTTCGACGATCTTCCCTACGCCGCCCATCTGGAGGTGCCGCTCACTACCGTCGCCCAGCCCCGGGAACAGTTGGGCAGCACCGGGGCGCGGCTCCTCATCGACCGCATTGAGGGGCGGCGGGGTGCCCAGCCGGTGACGGTGCGGTTACCGACACGGCTGCTGGTGCGTTGTTCCAGCGACTGGCCGCGGGCAGAGGAGCAGCCCGCAGGGGAAACCGCCTAGCCCTTCATGGGCGGCGGCGCAGAATGCCATGCGAAAGGAGGGTGAGGAGCGGGAAGGAGGTCTCAGGACGCACAGCTACTGGCACCCCCGTTGACGTGCCGGGCACGGGACCCGGTGCAGATTATGGAGGAGATACACGTCCATGAGCGCGTCACAGCAGGTTGTACCATCCGGGAGCGGCACTACGCTATCGCGGCGACGGCTTCTCCTGGCCCTCGGTGGCACGGTCGGGGGCATGCTGGCGTTGAGCGCCTGCGGCGGCGCTGCCGCCACGAGTGCGAGCGCTACGGCGGCGACGGTCACCAAGACCGTGGCGAGTACGGCCACAGTGACTCACGCCGTTACCAGTACCGTGACCCAAGCGACGACGGCGACAGTTACCAAAGCAGCCACGGTTGCTGGCAAGGTAGTCATCGTGGAGGAGTGGTCAGGGTGGGGCCCCGGGACTCCGGAAGAGAAGGCGTTTGAAGCGGGTGTTGCCAAGTTCAACGCCAGTCATCCCAACATCCACGTCGTCGTGAGCCCAGGGATGGGCCTCACTAACAAAACCCAGGTGGCGATCGCTGCGGGCACACCACCGGATACGGGCGTACCCATGGGCGGCGGGTTCCTCGCTAGCTGGGCAGCCAGCGGTGCGGTCCAGCCGCTGGATAGCTACATCGCCACCGCGAAGCTCGATACGAAACTCTACGTCCCCGGGATTTTTCAGGAGGCCATCTATCGGGGCAAGGTCTACGGGCTGCCACTCCTCTTCAACGACCGCGCCTTCTTCTGGAACAAGAATGAATTCCAGGCGGCGGGGTTCCCAGCGGACAAGCCGCCTGCCACGCTAGAGGATTTCCTATCCTACGCCACGGAGCTGACGAAGGCCAATGCTAGTGGTAACCTGACGCAGTTGGGCTTCACCGGCGGGTTTCCGCGCTTGCCCGGTGATTACCCTGGGTTTGCGCTCTATGCGATGGCCTTCGGCGCTGAACTCTACAGCGCTGACATGACGAAAGTCACCTGTGACAGCGCTGCCTGTATCAATGCGATGGACTGGATGTACAGCTTCATCCCTCGTGAACGCGGCTACGCTGCCATCGAGGCATTCCATAAGAGCTGGCAGCACATCGATCCGGAAGAAGCGGACATCGCGATGAACGTCGATGGGGAATGGAAAGCTGGATCCAATCCTAGCTTCCACCCCACCGCCCACGGCTATGCACCTCTGCCACCGCCCAAGGCCCAGCCCAATCGCAGCGGCGTGACCGATGTCGATGGCCACCAGCTCTTCATTACCAAGGGCGCGAAGCAGCCTGACGCCACCTTCACCTTTCTTTCCTGGATCACTACCGATGTACCCACGACAATCCAGATGTCCCTGGCCAGCGCCAATCTCCCACAGCTTTTGTCAACGCTCGATGCCCCTGAACTGCGCAAGAATCCTGCTTTTGCGGTCTACCTCGATATCGCCAAGGGGCCGAACGCCCGGCCGTTTCCGGTGATTCCGATCTGGGGTGACTACTGGCATGCGCTCTGGGAAGCGACTGACAAGGTATTCAAAGGCACGACCACCGCGCAAGCCGCGCTAGGCGACGTCAAGCCGGTGATCCAGGCCAAGCTCGATGCTTATCTCAAAACGTTGAAGTGAGGGTGCTGACCTAGCGGTGATGGCAGGTAGTGGGAGAGCATAGCTTGCGATATGGCTCGGAGGCAGTGCAGGGAGGAGCCCAGCGCGGAATTCGAGCCGCACGTCAGAAACGCGTAATCCGGCGGGAAGGATGTATAGAGATGGCTCCTACCGTGGTAGCGTTCTACTACGACTGGTACGGCAATCCGGAGTGGTCTGGGGCATGGCAGCATTGGGATGAA
>JAMDCW010000031.1 GCA_023489405.1 Chloroflexota bacterium | reverse complement strand
GGAAATCATCCTGCCGGTCTCACTCGTGGTGCGTGGCTCGACGGCACGGCTCGGTGTTGCGGCTGGGGAGGAGGTGCCAATCGGCTAGCAGCTTGGTTTCGCGTTCCAGGATTTTGGGACGCTTGTAGCGGGGTTGTTGGAAGGTGCTGGATGTTTCACGAAAGGGGTTTCTGGTGATGAGCGTAGACAGTGACCTTCATGTGTCTCGGCGGAAATTACTTGGCACGTTGAGCATTGGTGCGGCGGCACTGGGACTTGCAGCCTGTGCGAGCTCACCATCTTCGGCGACGGCGACGTCGAGCAGCAGCGCAGCAGCGCAGGCAGCTACGAGCAGCACTGCGGCGGTGAGTCATCGCAATGGCGCTTGGATGAAAGCGGCGGTGAAGCCGGCAGCGACGGCGACACCAAAGCCGGAGGTGACGCTCACGCTGTGGCAGGTCGGGAATGTGAGCTTTCCATCGGTGCTGCCGCAAGGGGCGACGGTTATCGATTTGATGGCGGCGCAACAGGTCGGGCTGGATCAAGGTTTGCTCTGTGGAGCGGCATTTCACAGTACCTATCAAAATGTTGGCATCAAGCCAGTACTAAAGGCGTACTGGTCTGGTAAAGGGAAACAGGAGCTATTGACCGACCTCGCTGGCGGCACAGCTCCAGATATCTATCCGGCGATTGGAGACGATCCGACGCCATATGTTAGCCAGAAGCTTGCCGCGGACCTGACGGACTACGTCAAGAAGTGGCCGCCATGGAAGAGCATTCCACCGGCTTTACAGGATGTAGCGACGGTCAACGGGAAGATCTATGCGTTGCCCACCGATAAGGCGCGTGGCTATGGCATTGTCTATCGCAAGGATATCTTTGCAGAGAAGGGGATTGCCACGCCGGGGGACAACTGGACGATCGATGACTTTACGACAGTTGCCCAGAAGGTGGCAGATCCGGCAAAGAAGCTGTGGGCGATCAGCATGCTGGTTACCCCCTGGCCGAACTGGTACTTCGATGAATGGGCGCAACCGATGGGGGTACCGGTGCTGTCGCTCTTTCTTGTACCGAGCAAGGATGGGACGAGCCTTTCCATGGCACCTGCCGAGGAGCTAGCCAAGCCACTGAAGTTTTACAAAGACCTCGTATTCACGTGGAAGGCGGCTCTTTCAGGCATGAGTCAGAGCTACGGCACGATGATGTCGGATATCATCAATGGACAAGCGGTGATGAATCTCCAGCAAACCGTGCAGATGGGGGGCTTCTTCAGTCACGTAGGGGTCAAGGGGTTCATCCAGCCAGATCAGATCGGTCTCCTGCCAGTGCCGGTAGGGCCGGAAGGCTTGCGTAACTACGATCTCGGGTCGAACTACTGGTGCATCAATTCGTCGCTGAGCGGCAAGAAGCTAGATGTGGCGTGGCAGGCGCTGACCTACTTCCTGGCGGGACCGGCGGAGCAGCTTGCCATAGCTGTCACGGGGGCGGCTGGTGGCATTCCTCCGGGACCGCCGATCTATCCGACGGTTGTCGAGACGCCGGATGTGACCCAGCGGGTGCCGGAACAGTGGTCGCACTCGAGTAAAGTAGCGGTGAGTGTACCGGTTTCTCCAAATCCAGGGAGGTTTGGGATCAACGTACCTGGAGTAATGTCGAGCAAGCTGCAAGACCTGATCAATCCATTTGTGCAGGAAGTGCTCTTGCAGGCCAATGCTAACCCGATGGACGTCGCAACAAAGATGCACAACTCGATCAATAGTCAACTCTACTCGCAGCCTATCTCTGGGCTCACCAAGGAGAAGTGGCACAGCTACTATCAGGCGCTGGGGGCGTATTTCCAGAAGAACTATCCCAAGTATTACGCGGGGACCTACACGCAGTACTATAAGAAATACGAGAGCTTCTAGGCCTGTTGCTCGACTTTTAGGGTGCAACGCCCTCTTCAGGGGAGGGAGTGAGCGTGCCAGTTCCGAAGCTGGCCGCTCACTCCATTCTGCTGAAGGCTTTGGGGGTGCCAGATAGTGTGTGCCTCATCTACTGAGCCTATAACCTCATAAAAGGAGCAGGAGCGATGGCTGTCTTGACCGCAAAGATGGAACGGGTGAAGGCTCATAGTGGAAGTCCGTTCAAGGCGAAACGGCGTGCTGCCTGGCTCTTCAGCCTGCCAGCCATTCTCGTTTATGCAGCATTTGGCTGGTATCCGGTCATTCTGGCTTTTGTCATCGCCTTTCAGGATTTTCGCATTCGCGGTCCAATTGGCTGGGTGGGAATCCGGAACTTTGCCACCGCGACGCACGATCCCCTTGTCAAACTGACGTTGATGAACTCCTTCTACTATACGTTTCTCGTGATCGTACTGACGTTTTGGGTGCCTATCATCGTTTCAATCCTCCTTCTGGAGATGGGGCCACGAACACAACGACTCATGACGCTCTTATGGTTCATTCCCGTTTCTGGGACAGCGAGCATCGTTATCTGGAAGTTTTTTTATAACACGTACTATGGACTTTTCGATAGTATCCTCACTATGCTTCATCTGCCGGCGGTTCGATGGCTTGATGATCCACATATTGCGATGATTTCACTCGTATTGCCTGGTCTGATTACCTATGGTCCCGGTCTCATCTATCTAGCGACCCTCCAGAGCGTTCCGCAGGAGCTCTACGATGCTGCAGAGATCGATGGCGCCGGTTTTCTGGCGAAAGTGCGGAATATTACTGTCCCGACACTCTGGCCGATCATCTCTGTCTTATTGATACTCACGGTCATTGGCAGTGTACAGATGTTCAATCAGGCGTATGTGATGACTGGTGGCGGTCCCATGAATGCTACCTATAGCTATGTCATGTACATTGTCCAGCAGGCATTCGAGTATCTTGATTTCAGCTATGCAGATGCGCTTGCGCTGATTCTCTTTATAATCTTGATGGTGTTCGTGATTATCCAGTTGCGCTTGCAACGTAATGCATCTAGTTAGGTTGGTGAGTCTGTGGCTCTCATACCCGCCGTCTCCCGCCGCGGGCGCCGTGGCCGGATGCTTATCACTGGTGTTGCAGCGATTTTGTGGATTGGCGTGCTTTTGCATCTATTTCCTGTGTACTGGATGCTCACGAGCTCCGTGAAAGGCGATATCGAAATATGGCAGATCCCGCCGCAGTGGTGGCCTAATCCGGCGTACCTGCAGGTCTACCAGGTGCTTTGGAATGGCTTGACCTCTCTCCTCCCCTATCCTCTGTGGGTGTACGTCAAGAACAGCATCATTTTAGTGGTCGGAGTTATTGTTCTACAGATTCCTTGTACGATTCTCATTGCGTACGCCATATCGCGGCTGCATACGCAATTCTGGTCGCGTGTACTCTTTGCTTTTGTCGTGGGAACGATGATGATCCCTGGTGAGGTATCGCTCATACCGAGCTATCTCCTCTTGCGCTACTTTCCCTTTCCTTCCTCGCACATCCCTAATATTCCTGGAACGCAGATTCCTTTCCCGCACGTCGATTTTCTCGATACCTACTGGGCGGTGATCCTTCCTTCGATGGCTTGGGGATTTGCCGTGCTCATTATGAAGGGCTGGTTCGACTCACTCTCCAACGAGATGCTGGAGGCGGCGAGGATGGATGGCGCTTCCGAGCTACGGATCTTGACGTCGATCGCGGTACCTGTTTCATGGCCGGTGATTGCTTTCTTGGGCTATTCGACCTTCAATAGTGTCTGGAATTCCTTTCTCTGGCCGCTGATCGTCTTGCAGAAAGAGTCTCTGCATCCACTGGCCGTAGCGATCTATGAGGCGCAATCGCAGTTGCAGCCGATGCCGGGATCACCGCAGTCGTCCATTGCTCAAGGGGTGCTGGGCTGGAATGGGGTGATGGCGATGGGGGTTATCGAGTCGATTCCGGTCTTCATCGCTTTCGTGATTTTCCGAGAACAGATCGTACGCGGTGTGAAGATCACCGGACTTGGCTGAGGGAGGAAGGTTGAAAGAGTTTTGCAACATGGGAGACTTGACACGCCTAGATCGTGCTGGGTATACGTAGAGCCAACAACTTAAGAGATGATGCGACGAGGGAAAGTAGTAGGGTTGCGGACGGTATCAGAGAGCTAGGCGGCGGTGCGAGCTTAGCGATCGAAAGGACCTGAACTCGTTCCTGAGCAGCTCTGGTGAAATGCACGAGCAGCGTAGCTGGAGCCGGCAATCGACCGATATCCGAGCATCAAGCGGATGCGTGTGTATACAGCGCACGACGTCAAGCGGGGTGGCACCGCGGGAGTTTTCTCTCGTCCCCAGGGGACGAGAGATTTTTTTGTAGGGCGGGCTGCTCTGGTGATGTTGGTGTGCTGGTTTGCCGTATCAATGAGGGTGGTACCGCGGGGTCGCTCGTCCCTCCTGAGGGGGACGAGCGTTGTTGTTTGTGGAGCGTGTTGAGAGTGGAGGAGGTCGAAAAGGTCATCATGAAGCTGAATGGTGCGTGTATCGTCTGTGAATCGCTGGTCCGGCTGGGGGTCGATACGATTTTTGGTATTCCCGGCGGGACGGTACTCGACCTCTATGATGTAT
>JAMDCW010000006.1 GCA_023489405.1 Chloroflexota bacterium | reverse complement strand
GGGGACTTCAACAGAGGCAGCGAGGCGTTTGACGAGGATTTCCATTTGCTGCTGCTCGTCATCGCGCTCGGTGACGGCGACTGAGACGTCGAGGGCATGAGCACCGTCTTCGACTTGCTGGCGGGCGATGCTGACCATGCCGTCATAATCGCTGGCGAGGACTAGACGTTTCATGCGGCGGCTACCGTTGGTGTTGACGCGCTCGCCGGCGATGAGGGGGCGGGGCTCTTGGTGGAGAGGCGTAGCGCGCATAGCGCTGGCGAGGAGGGGCGTGATTTCCGGCTGGCGAGAAGCAGGGGTGATGGTGCGGATGCGCTGGACCATGGCTTGGATGTGCGCTGGGGTGGTACCACAGCAGCCGCCGATGATGTTGACGCCGTAGTCGCGGACGAATTCGGCGAGGATGCCGGCCATTTCGTCGGGCTGTTGGGGATAGACGGCACGGCCGTTGATGTTGAGGGGGATGCCAGCATTGGGAATGCAGGAGATGAAGAGGTTGGTGTGGCTACAGAGGTAGCGGATCGGGTCGCGCATGTGTTCGGGTCCGGTGGAACAGTTGAGGCCGATGATCTGGACGGGAAGAGCTTGGAGCGTGGCCATGGCGGCGCTGATGTCAGTGCCGAGAAGCATGCGACCGGTGGTGTCGAGAGTGACTTGGGCCTGGATAGGGACCCAGCGTCCGGCGGCGAGGTCGGGGCGGGTGATGCCGGCGATGGCGGCTTTGAGCTCGAGGAGGTCTTGGGAAGTTTCGAGGAGAAGGAGGTCGCAGCCGCCTTCGACGAGTGCTTGGGCTTGCTCGCCGTAGATAGCGACGATCTCATCGAACGTGATCTGGCCGAGGGTGGGATCGTCGGTGGAGGGGAGCATGCCGGTGGGACCCATAGAGCCGGCGACGAAGCGGGGGTGGTCTGGGGTAGAGAAGGAGTCGGCGACGCGGCGGGCGATCTGGGCGGCTGTGACGTTGATGGTGTAGAGCTCGTTTTCGACGCCGTATTCAGCGAGCTTGAGACGGTTACCGCTGAAGGTCCAGGTTTCGAGGACGTCGGCGCCGGTTTCGAGGTAGGAGCGGTGGATGGATTCGGCGAGGTCGGGGCGGGTGATGACGAGGTAGTCATTGAGGCCGTCGTGACCGGCGAAGTTTTCAGGTGAGAGCTCCATGGCTTGGACGGTGGTGCCGAAGGCTCCATCGAAGACGAGGACACGGCGTTGGAGTTCTTGAAGATAGCGACTCGAGGGCATCAGCGTACCCCTACTTTCTCTTGGACGTCACGGAGAGTACGTTCGGCAATGGCTGTGGCGCGATCACTACCGCTTTGCAGCTCATGATCGAGCGCCGCGAGGTCATCGATATAGCGATGGTGTTCTCTTTGGAGGGGCTCCAGTGCAGCAATGACGAGGTCAGCGAGTTCGCGCTTGACATCGCCATAGCCGTGACCAGCGAAGTGGTCTTCGGTTTGGGAACGGGAGAGTCCGGTGAGGGTACTGTAGATTTCGAGGAGGTTGGTGATGCCGGGTCTGGTGGGATCAAAGCAGGCTTCGGAGCCAGAGTCGGTTTTGGCGCGCATGATCTTGCGGCGGACGAGATCTGGTGGATCGAGGAGGGTGATGGTGCCGTTGGGGTCTTCGGTACTCTTGCTCATTTTTTGAGTAGGGTCGGCGAGGGACATGATGCGAGCGCCGGTGTCACCAATAAAAGCTTCGGGGATGGTGAAGGTCTCACCGAAGCGGTTATTGAAACGGATGGCGATATCGCGAGTGAGCTCGACGTGCTGGCGCTGATCGTCGCCGACAGGGACGAGGTGGGCCTGATAGATGAGGATATCCGCGGCCATGAGGACGGGATAGTCGAAGACACCGACGCTGATGCGTTCGCGGCCACCTTTGGCGGCTTTGTCTTTGAACTGGGTCATGCGCTCAAGCCAGCCCATGGGAGTCATGCAGTTGAGAATCCAGCCAAGCTCGCTGTGGGCACGGATGTGAGATTGGATGAAGATGACGGATCGGCGGGTGTCTAAGCCCGCAGCGAGGTAGAAGGCGGCGATGTCGCGAACACGGCGGCGGAGCTCTTGGGGATCTTGAGGTTCGGTGATGGCGTGGAGGTCGACGATGCAGAAGTAGTTTTCATAATGGTCTTGCATAGAGACCCAGCGGCGCAGAGCGCCGAGGTAGTTGCCTAAGGTGAGCTCACCAGAGGGCTGGATACCTGAGATCACTCGCTTCTGCATCGTTATCAGCACTTCCTCAACAACAATATAAAAATTATGAGACCGCGGCCGTTCGCTGTCTGTACGGTATTGTAACCGTAGCTTTCGGGACGATGTAAGGCGTGCTAGGATCGCACAGATGGTCAGCGCCGGCTTAGCGAGGAGTAGCGATGGCGGGAAACGGATGATTCGGTGTCCCTATCGGCACGGGTGGCCAGGCGAATTCCGTGCATATCGGAGGAATCCGGCAGTGCCCGTGGGCGGAGCTGGTGGCACTCTGTGATAGCAATGAGGAGTTGCTGCGACAACGAGCGGCGGAGCACGGGATTCCTGCGAAGCGGTGTTACAAGGAGTACACGGAGCTTCTGGCACGCGATGACATCGATGCCGTGACGATAGGGACACCGAATCATCTCCATGCGCCGATTGTGATTGCAGCGGCGCAAGCAGGGAAGCATGTGTTGTGTGAGAAACCGATCGCCTTGAATACGGAAGAGGCGCTGCGAATGGTGGCAGCGTGCCGGGCGGCAGGGGTGCGACACATGACGGCCTTTACGTATCGGTTCGTGCCGGCGGTACGTTTTGCGACGCATTTAGTGCGGTCGGGGGTAATTGGGGAGGTGCGGACGCTCCGCAGCCGGCGTTTGCAGGACTGGGGAACGCGGGCGATTGGCTGGCGGCAAGTGAAGGCGCTGGCGGGGACTGGTGAAGTTGGGGACATGATGGCGCACCGCCTAGACTACACGCAGGCGATGGTTGGGCGCATTGCACGTGTTTCTGGATTGCTGCGGAATTTCATTTCGGAGCGGCAAGGGGCTGACGGAACGGTGCAGGTTCAGGATGTCGATGATTGGGCGGGCGTGCTTACGGAGTTTACGACGGGCGCTGTGGGGGTGTACGAGAGCAGCAAGATTTGCTGGGGCTTTGGGTTTTATGCGAAGAGTCCGGATGATTTAGACGTTCATGGGACAGAGGGATCGATTGTCTACCGGATGGAAGAGCCTCATGTACTGCGGATTGGGCGGATGGGGGAGTCACTGGAGAATGTGCCGGTACCGGCAGAGTTTTTGCTACCAGTAGGTGGTGTGCCTGGACCATTAGCGGGCGATCCGCTGCAGACGTTCCGCTTCAACGAGATTTTCGAGTTCGTCGATGCGATTCGCCATGAGCGGGATTGTGTGCCATCACTGGTGGAAGGGGCGCAGACGCAGGCAGTTGTGGACGCAATTGGGCGTTCTTCCGAGGAGCGCCAGTGGGTTGAGGTGCCGGTGATCGAGTGATGATGAGGATGACCAGAGGTTGATTGCTCCGTTTTGGAGTTTTGTGGTGTTGGGTCTTTCTGATCAACTTTTGATGAACCGCACTGGAATGGTGTTGTACTCTCTGGATAGTATTTAGGATTCTGCGCCGTCCCCATACTCGCTGCCGCCTGCTGCAACGCCGCGCCCAACGCCGGATCATTCTTCGCCGCCGCTGCTCCCGCATCTCGCAACGTCGACTGCAAAGCGTCCCGCTGTGCCTGCGTCATCGACGGTATCTGCTGAGTAAGCTGACCAAGCTGCTGCGCCGCCTGTTTGAAATTCCCCGAGCCGATCGCCTGGGCAAGAGACCGCGTCACCGATCCCATCCCCTGATTCGCCGCCAGTACCGCCGCCGCCCGATCCAGCGCCGCCTGCTCGCGCTGCGCCTGTGCCGACGATTGCGTCTGCAACTGATCCTGCGCTGCCATCAGCGCCTGCTGCGCCTTTGTCAAATCCCCCGATCGCAGCGCCTGCTGGAGCGACTGCAAGGCCTTGATCGTTGCTTGCTGTTCCGGCGTAGGGGTCTCTCCTGCGGCTGTCGCGATCTGTTGCGCCAACTGCCCTACCACCTGTGCCTGACGTGCCAGCATCTGCTGCTCCATCTGCCGTTGCTGCGCATCGCGCAGCCGTGGATTGGGTAGCACTATCAGCACCACCACGAGCGCTGTCAGGGCTCCCACGGCAAGCACCTGCCGCATCCCCACGCCCAGTGGAAAAGCCCGAAAACGCCGCACCATCGCTAACCGCCGCACCGCATCATGCATCTGCGCCTGTACTAACGGCGCCGGCTGCCGCTGGTCCTTCAGCTCCCAGGCGGTAATCAGCCGCTCCTGCAATCCCAGCCGCCGGTCAGCCAGCAAGGCCACCTGTGCGAGCGGCCGTCTCCAGCCGAAAGCCACCGTCATCGCCAGAATCGTCAGAAGAGGGATCGCCATCAGCGCCGCACCAGGCGATATCGCCAGGAAACGCCCGGCGATCAACCCCGCCGCACATAGTGCCAAACCCGCAATCAGTCCGGAAATCGCCCACCTCGATGCCTCAACCCA
>JAMDCW010000088.1 GCA_023489405.1 Chloroflexota bacterium | reverse complement strand
TTTACCCCACCGTCGAGCTGGAGTTTGGGGAGGGGAGCGCCAGCTTGTTGACGGGCCGTCTGAAGGGCAGTGAGTGTTTGGAGGGTACTGGGAATGAAGGACTGCCCTCCGGCTCCTGGATGAACCCCCATAACGACGATGAGGTCGGCGAGGGTGCATACTGGTATGAGTTCGTCTGGAGGGGTTTCGGGGTTGATGGCGATTCCTGGGCGCTTTCCGAGAGAGCGGACGCGGTCACAGTAGGCTGGGATGTCGGAGAGGACTTCGGTGTGGGCGATGAGGTAGGTTGCACCGGCTGCGGCGAATGTTTCGAGGAAGTGTTCGGGGTGTTCGACCATAAGGTGTGCTTCGATTGGCAAGTGGCTGTGCATGGCGAAAGCGGCGCAATCCTGAGGGCCAAGGGCGAGGCGAGGGACGAAGTGGCCATCCATAACGTCTATCTGGATGGAGCTGGCAGCACTTTCGTTGATTTCGGAGCAGAGGGCGGCAATGTGGCTGAGGTCAGCATCGAGCACGGATATCGCTACCTCGACCACACAGCCTCCGATCTGCTGAGCATGAGCACCAAGTGGTGTCAAGATAGCACGATTCACTAGGGCTTGAGAACGGTTTCCGGCTTTTTGGGGAGTATCAATGCTTCACAGGTGAGTGCCATGAGGGCACCACTGATGCCCGAGCGTAGAGCACTCCAAGATACGTTGTAGGCGTCGAGGATGCCGCGATCGAAGAGGTTGGTGAATTCGCCGGTGACGACATCGAATCCGATACCATCTTCCATGCGGGATAGCTGATCGAGGATGGCAGGTGCATGGTAGCCACCATTCTCGGTGAGTGTGCGGATGGGTGCCTCAAGCGTGCGCATGAGAACTTCGACGCCGAAGCGCTCATCGCCCTCCAATGTGTTGACTAGTTTTTGGAGGGCGGGAATGCAGCGGAGATAAGCCAATCCGCCTCCTGGGACTACGCCATTGGCGATGGCGGCACGAACGGCCCAGATAGCGTCATCGACTTTGAGGCGTTTTTCTTTTTGCTCGGACTCGGAAGCTGCACCGACCCAAATTGTTGCGATCTTGCTTTGTAGTTTTCCTAGGCGCTCGAAAACACGCTCCTTTTCGTGGTCGTACTCTTCGAGGTCGACTTCCCGACGAATTTTGTCGGCGCGGGCTTTGATGGCTGCCGGGTCACCTGCTGGGCCGAAGACCCGGAAGTAGTCTCTGGTTACGACGACTTTGGTAGCGCGTCCGAGGTCATAGAGTGAGGCTTCTTCGATGAGATCGCCCTGTTCTTCAGAAACCATGCGGGCGCCGACGGAGATGGCGAAGTCTTCGGTGATGCGGACGCGCCGATCGCCGGCACTGGGGGCATTACAGGCGACGGCGTTGATGATCCCTCGTTCTTTATTGACGACGAGGAGGCCGATGGCATCGCCGCTGACATCGTTGGCGAGGATGAAGAGGTTTTTGATACCAGCCTGATGAAGTTTCTCGAGTAGAGGTACGAGCTGCTCGGCTTTATCGATGTTGCGATCGGTGACGAGGATGAGGGGATTTTCGAGGGCAGCTTCCATCCGCTGCTGGTCGGTGACCATGTGGGGAGAGACGTATCCTTTGCTCCATTCGATGCCGTCTACCCAGGTCCAGACGATAGCGGTCTGAGCAGAATCTTCGGCGTGGAGCACGCCTTCTTTGCCTACTGCCTCGTACATCGCGCCAATGACCTGCCCGACGTAAGGGTCTCCGGAAGCGGCTTCGGCGACTTTGGCGACATCCTCCCAGCTTGTGATGGAAACGGCTTGGACTTTCAACGCTTGTTCTAAAACGGGAAGCGCTTTCTCCATCCCTCGCTTGAGCATCATCACGTTGCCACCGGCGGCGACATAGCGGGTGGCTTCGTCGAGGAGCGCTTGGCCGATGACTGCGGCGGTTGTAGTTCCGTCGCCGGCTTCTTCTCCGGCTCGCCAGGAGAGCTGGCGGCAAATCATTGCGCCCATGTTCTCATAGCGACCTGGTAGCTCGACGATGCGCCGAGCGATAGTTGCACCGTCGTCGAGGATTTCCGGCAGACCTGAAGTAAACATTTTGGCCACGGCGATGGTACGGGCCTTGGGCCCTAGAGTGATCTTGAGGAGATTGGCCATGGTGTCGAAGCCACGCTTGAGCGCCATTCGGGCCTCCGGGCCTAACATGACGAAGTCATCGTACGCTTCGCGCCGAATGGCTAGACGATCTCGCCGGCTGGTTGTTGACACGTTTTTGTGCTTCCCATTCTGCATAGGTTGACTGCTCCATGTATCCAAGAGATTAGTTTTCCGGATGACTGGACATACGATGACACATCTGCAACAGCTTGAGCCTCTTTCTGAATGGCTGATCGCTGGAGCGAGTGCCAGATTCAAAGAGTTAAGTATAAAGCTAGAAGGGAGGCATGGGAAATCGGATGGGCTTGCATAGAGGAAAGGGCTATGAAGAAAAAAGAGAGGGTGGGCGTCGAACTGTAGCTCGACGCCCACCACTTACGAGAGCCAGGCGTAGGTATTTACCAGGTGATGCTAAGGCTAGGGATGTCGCCTTGTGACGGTACTGGGGCGTGATTCTCATTGTATTGCGTAGGCTCTGCCGGAGCATTGATAGCATTCAAGACATTTGCCAGAATGATGAAGAGCATGGGGCCATAGAAGAGGAGTATGGCTAGGGGGCGCTTCGTAATGTTGTGATGTTTGTTGCGGTCGTAGAAAGGCAACAGCAGGAGCGCAAGGATACCAAGGGTTGGTAGATAGAATGTGGCGATGGGAACGAGAATGGGACCTTGCGCCCATTCCAAGAGCTGGAACAAGAAGTAGAAGTACCACGCTGGGCGGGGAAGATACAGCTCTTGGTTGAGTGGCTCGGCAGGCGCTCCGACGGTAGGGGGCGCAAAGTGGACGATTGCCAGGAGGACGAAGAAGACAATGGTCATGAGGAGGGTGGCCTGGAAGAGGGCATCGGGGAAGAATGTGCCGCGTAGGTTCGGCTGAAGGCGCTCGCCGGTGACGGTGATCTCCCCTTCTGCGGCGGATGAGGCAGCACTGCTCGTTTGGGGCACGCCGGGAACGCGCTCCCAGGTACGCTCGCGGCGCTCGAAGCGGCCGGTGTGCGGGTTATTGGTTGCTGAACTCACTGTGTATGCTCCTCTGTCAGGAAAAATACTCCTTGGCGGACGACGAGTGCCAGATGAAGGGTGAGGGCGGTAATCAAGAGACCAGGAAGAATGAGCATATGGAGGGTATAGAAGCGGGTGAGTGTCGCTCCGGTGAGATCGTTACCGGCGCGGAGTAGGATGACGACCCATCTCCCGATGAATGGAACAGGAAATAGGGTATAGAACGGCATGAAGGTGCCGACCATCGTAGCCCAATAGGCTTCTTGGTTCCAGGGTAAGAGATAGCCAGTGAAGGAAAGGCCCAAGGTTGCTATCAACAAGACAACGCCGAGCATCCACGTCAGCTCGCGAGGTTTTTTGTAGGCGCCATACCAGAATACGCGGCACATGTGAAGGAATATGGCGATGACCATGGCGCTGGCACCATAGACGTGCAGACCGCGAATCCAGACGCCGGCGGGAGTTACATAGGTGATGTCCTGCAGGCTTACGAATGCTCCGGATATGGTAGGCCGGTAGAAAACTGCCAGAATGATGCCAGTGATGAGCTGATTGATGAAGAGGAAGGCAGTGAGCTCTCCCATCAAGTCGAAGATGTTCGAGAACTTATCGACAGGGTGCATGAGGAATTCGCGCAGGGGATAGTGGATAGCAAGTGCACGGTCTTCAAACCAACGTCCAAGGGGTCCAAAATCGATCAACGGTTGTCGTTTGCGTGGGTATTGCTCGAGCTCGCGGTCGCCCGGTTGCTTCGCCGTAGTGGCCATACGTTATCTGTTCCTCTCCGCTTCGCTACGAGATGATGCCGCCTACGAGGACGTTGGAATTCTTTACGGTCACGGCGCGCTTCCATAAGGGGATGAAGGCGGGCCCTTGTATGACCTGGCCGTCCTTGGCGAAGACGCTGCCGTGACAGGGACAAGCGAAGACGCCTTGGGGTGAACTGCCACCAGTCCAGTTATAGGGGCAGTTCAAGTGGGTGCAGTGCATATCGAAAGCGGTAAAACTGGTGGGACTGTGCTTGATAACCCAAGCGCCACCGGTGGGCTGATTATTTGTTCTCGTGACTCCGAGGGGCATGCGCTTCGGGACTTCGGTCTGGAAATCACTGACGGTGCCCACTTTTTCGAAGCTTGAAGAAGACTTGCCGACCGGAATGATGTAGCGCAGGATAGCGACGATATAGACGAGGCCGATGAGACCGCCTAAACCAAATACTCCTGTTGTCAGGAGACGACGCCGGGAGATTTCCCCGGGCGTCATAGGGACACTATGAGCCATCGGTTTTCTCTGCTCCTAACTCTCTGCGTTCTGACCACCAACGCAAGCTTGCAAGGTTTCTACACCTTCGATGCTTTCCTACCTCTTGCAGTGTACACAAGGAACCCGGCACTTGAACATAGCTGACGTGCACTATCCCCCCTCGCGGGGAGAATATAGCATGCAGGGTCTATTTGAGTACCGCGGCCTACCAGGTGTACGTGATTTAGCTGGTATCGG
>JAMDCW010000054.1 GCA_023489405.1 Chloroflexota bacterium | reverse complement strand
CTCGATGGAAGAGGCCTCTTAAACTTTGAAAGTGGATTTTCACCACCTCGTTCTCTCCCTAGACGGCTATTTTCCAGGTTAAACATCCGCAGCGCTGCTTTGACACTTCCTGTATCTTGCACCGACTGCAGCGCATGGAACCAGCTCGAAAGTTCAAACAGCGATGTGAGATCGACAATCGGCTTATGTTCACCCGGCGCTTCAAAGGCGCCAGAGTAAACTCCTTCGAGCTCAATACCGCTATAAACGGTGAGATATACCAAAGCCGTGAACAGCGTGAAGGGAAGATGGCGGAGAGCTTGGGTGATATCCAGAATCACCCGCGACCGTGGAGGGACACAGTCGATGACTTTTTCTACAATCTGAAAAATCTCTTCGCGTGTGGTTCCCGTGGGAATGATCACAGGTTCTACACTGAGCCCAACGCTGCCTAAGGCCGCCTGCAGTTGTCCATACCCTTCACCGCCTCGAGCTTCTTGTGTAGCCAAGACCTTGACGTGCCAGCCGGCAAGTTTGCGAATCCGCGCCAACGCTACCACGGCAAAAGGAGTGCCCGTAACCCGCCTGTCAAGCTCCCACGACGTATCCCGATAAGCGCTGAGGCCGACCGAGCAAAGCAACGTCCCTCCCCCTTCCACGTCCCTCTTCCAAACTCGGATAGCGTACATCATGTCTATTTTGACATGATGTACATTCAGTGTGAGAATAGTCCCCAAGGAAGGAGGTGAGAGCAATGGCAGCACAACGGATGTCGGCGCACGAGGCCCGAGCTCGCTTCAGCGAGCTGATCGGTCAGGTGTACTACACCAAAGAACCGGTGATCGTCGAGCGCAAGGGCAAGCCTTTCGCCGTGGTGATCAGCCCGGAGCAGTTCGAGGCGTTGCAGCAAGGAACCGACCAGGCGTGGGCAGCGGTCGACCGCCTCCGCGAGCGCAACCGCGACAAGGATCCTGACGACGTCGTCCGGGACGTGACGGCTGAAGTCGAAGTCGTGCGTCAGGAGCGGTATGCACGGGGCAAGAACACCGATCAAGGCGGTCGTTGACACCAATCTCTTCATCAGCGGGATGATCCTCAAGCGGGGAAGGCCGTTCGCGCTCCTGGAAGCGTGGCGTGCCCGCTGGTTCATCCTGCTCATAGGCGACCAGCAGCGAGACGAGCTGGCGGCGGTCCTCCAGCGAGCCAAGCTGCGGGAACGGTATGACCTCCCGCCGGAGGATGTCGCCCTCCTCTTACGGCTGGTGGATGCCGCGGCCGTACGCGTCCCTCTCTCCCGCCGGCTGCCGGTGAGCGTACGAGACGCCAAGGATGAGATGATCCTGGCGAGCGCCCTGGGCGGCCAGGCCGGCTACCTCGTCACCGGCGATAGTGACCTCCTCATCCTGCGCAACAACCCTCATCTCGGGGATCTCAAGATCGTCACTGTTGCCGAGTTCCTCGCCGTCCTCGCCACGATGCGTCCCCCTCAACGCTGAACGACGTCGCCGGTGGCGGCAGCGGGCGCATCCGGCGTGGGGCACCCTGGTGCATGCAGCCGCTTGCCAGCACTCAATGACTTTGCTATAGTCCATTGTATATGAACGTTGACAATGGGAGTGTCCCAATGAAAAAAGAGGTGCTCACGACCCTTACCCAGCGCGGCCAGGTCACTGTCCCCGCCGCGGTACGCCGGCTCCTCCATCTCAAGCCCAGAGATAAGGTCGTCTTCCAGATCGCGGACGACCAGGTGCGCTTGGTACCTGCCAGGTTCACGCTGGAGACAGCCTACCAATCCATCCCGCCGCTCCCCCACCCCCTGGATGATGAGGAGATGGCCCGGCTGGCCAAAGAGGAGAAGGCCGAACGCACGGTTCGCGCACTCCGCACGCGATGAAGTTCGTTGACGCCAACATCTTCATCCGCTATCTCACCAGCGATGATCCACACAAGAGCGCAGCCTGTCAAGGCTTCTGGCGCCAGGTGGCTCAGGGAGCCGAAACAGCCACCACCACCGAGGCCGTCATCGCCGAAGTCTGCTTCGTGCTCTCCTCTCCCCGCCTCTACCACCTCAGTCAAGAGGAGATCGCCGCCAGACTGCGCCCCCTCCTGACGCTCCCGAGCTTGAAGCTGCCGCACAAGCACAGCTTCCTCCGTGCCCTCGACCTCTACGCCCAGCGCTCGATTTCGAGGATGTGCTGCAGGTCGCCCACATGGAGCGGCTGGGCCTCCGGGAAATCCTCAGCTACGACACCGACTTCGATGCCATCCCCATCATTACGCGGCTCGAACCACCACCTTGGCAGTAGCGCCCCCTATGCGCCGGCCGATCACCCAGCGGAGTGGAGAACGCGCTGCGCAACCACCCGCCAGCTACAATTCCAGCGCGATGGTAGCGGAACAAGCCCCACAATAATGGACACGACCATCACAATAACAACGCTTCCCATCACATCCAGTGTATGGTGCGCCCCCACTCCCAACCGACCAAGCATGACTAGTATCGTTCCCAAGACGAATAGGACACTCCAACGGCGGTTAAGCCACAACGTACCCGCCGTCAACGCCGAAGCGAGCAGCGTGTGGTCCGAAGGAAAGCCATTATCCTTGGCAACAGGCATGAGCGGCGCCACATGCTCCACAATGTACGGACGGGGATCAATCACGATGTGCCCGAGAACCTTACCCACGACATAGGAAAAGCCGAAGAGACACGCCAGCCGCACCAGTGTGGCCACAGTCAACCGCGCTTGCTCTTGATAGGCGATGAGCAGCCACCCTCCCACCATAACAAACACGAGCACCGCCGCAAGGAAGATCGCAATAATACGCGTCACTCCATCCGTACGGGCGATTGCCTCGACCGTCTGCTGCAAAACATCCTGCTGCATCACACCTTTCCTTTCACACGATTGAGGCCCTATCCCTGTACTCGATCTGCCTCCTGTGGTCTTCACTGGCGGGGAGCTGCCCCAGCATAACGCCGATTTAAGGTATATGCACGTACCTTGCAAAAGGTTTCGCAACGCAGTGACGAGGAAAACCTGCAGCCCTCATCACCTCAGTGAGCGCTACCCTCTACTCCACGAACTTTTCGTTCCAATCGCCGGTCAGTTTGCTATGCAATGGCGGCTGGCCCAATCATCGAACAAGACGTCGTGCGGGTTGACCATCGCCACGACCCTATGGAACTGCGACGTCTTGGCCGTCAGGTGGAACGATCAGTGCTGGCTCGCGCCGTACGTTGGCATGTTGAAGACCGCATGCTTACCCACAACAACCGTACAGCAGTCTTCACCTGATATGCCGCAAACCCCTCCAGGTGATGATCCCTACTAATGCCGGCCATAGCGCTAGGGCTGGCTCGGGTGCAGAGATACGCCTACATTGAGGAGCATCGCCTCCTGAGAGAACTGTCGACAATAACGATTGCGACGTGACACGAACGCGTCCATTTCCTGGCCAGAATCTGGCCAGGAGCAAGGGGCCGAGCCTCCTATGATAACCATGGTTCCTAAAAAGTTTCTGCTGACGTCTGTGTTACGCATGACTTTGGGCAAGAAAGGAGGGACAAAACCGCTCACGACACGCCGTGGTAGATATTATCTACCGTCTTGGTGATCAAGCCACCACCTCAGTGTTAGAGCTCCTGGTTTCCTTGGATGTATCGAACATGTTCTCAACGTACCAGAAAGGATTCAGAAGCGATGTTATCCGAACGTGATGTTCGTTCTCCAGTGGTGACGCGGCGCGGCGCTCTCAGGCTATTAGTAGGCTCGGCAGCGTTCGCCAGCAGCGCGCTACTCGCTGCTTGTGGGGCGAGCTCCACCAGCACTGCGAGCAGCGCTTCTACGACAAGTGCCGCACAGACCACCTCATCGACCGCGCCGAAGGCGACAACGCTTGCTTCACCAAGCAGCACCTCTGCTTCGAGTACCGTTGCCGCCGCCAATACCGCGAATGCCAATCGATTCGTCACCGCGAATCCCACAGCCGCCGCCCAAGCTGCGCAAGCCTATATCCAGAAAGGCCCGCAGAGCGGCCAGAAACCGGTCGAGTACTGGCATATGTGGTCAGGCCAATGGGAAATGGTCGTCGATCGCATCGTCGCCTGGTATAACACCACCCACAAGGAGTACTTCGTCAAACCGCTAGTGATCTCCGGTGACGCCAATGCGAAGTTCCTCAGCGCAGTTGCCGGCGGCACACCACCCGACATCATGACGCAGTGGAACCAGGTCATCCCCACCTGGGCCGATCAAGGTGTTCTGCAGCCGCTCGACCAGCTCGTCGCTCCCGCCGACGCCTCAGCGTTCAAGAAGTGGTTCTGGCCGATCGCTTGGAGCATCGGCAACTACAAAGGCCACCAATGGGCAGCTCCCAGCACCATGAATAGCTGGGCTCTCATGTACAACAAGCAGATGTTTCAGGCAGCGGGTCTTGACCCTAACAAGCCACCGATGACCATCGATGAGACCGACACCTACGCCGCCAAACTCTTCAAGTACCAAAGCAACGGCCAGATCGATGTTGCCGGCTTCATTCCTAGCTGGATATGGCAGTGGGGTGACGTCTTCGGTAGCGACTTCTACGACGAGAATACCGGGAAGGTAACCATCACCAACTCTAAGATCGCCGCTGCTCTCGCCTGGGAAGTAACCTACTCGAAGAAATATGGCGTCCAAAAGATCGCTGCTTTTCAGAACACGATCTCCTCGACGATCAAAGGCGTCTCGCCATTTGCCTACAGTAAGTACGCAATGGCTATCGAAGGACAGTGGGTCAACCTCGATATGAAACACTATGGTCCGACTATCCAGTCCGGCGTCGTTCCCATGCCCTACCCCCCAGGAGGCCG
>JAMDCW010000124.1 GCA_023489405.1 Chloroflexota bacterium | reverse complement strand
GAGGAAGGCGTAAGTGTCGCGTTTGATCGAGAATTTATTGCGAGTAACGCGGATTGAGGCAGGGGCATTACCGGTGCGCTTGGTGGAGGTTTCGCTTGCGGAGATAGCGCAAAAGGTCGCTGACCGGCTTACTCCGCGTAGCACTCAGCATCAGATCAAGGTGGATTTTCCTGAGCAGTTTCCACTTATTCAAGCTGATCCAGAGCGAATTGAGGAGGTGTTTTCCAATCTGATCGATAATGCTATCAAGTATTCGCCGAATGGTGGTACCGTCACGGTTAGCGGAAAGGTTACTCCTAGCACTGTAGAGGTCGGTGTACGAGATGAAGGCCCAGGAATTCCTCTGGCGGAGCAAGGGCGGCTCTTCCAGCGCTTTTACCGTGCTCCGGGAGGGGTGAATCGCCAGACTACTGGCGTTGGCCTGGGACTGTTTCTCGTAAAGGCGATTGTTGAGGCGCATGGTGGCCATATCTGGCTAGAGAGTGAATGGGGAAAGGGATCGACTTTTCACTTTAGCTTGCCGCGCGCTGTGGGGCTGGCATTACCGCAGCCGCAAGATGTTGCGGGTGGAGAGAGGAAGGCGTAAGTGTCTTCACCAGAACAACCGACTGTTCTCGTGGTCGATGATGAGGAAAGTCTTGTCGATGCCATTCAAATGTACTTAGAGATAGACGGTTATCGCGTGCTCAGTGCGCATTCCGGAGAAGAATCTCTCGAGTTAGCACGTCGTGAACTGCCTGATGTCATTGTTCTCGATGTGATGCTGCCCGGAATCGATGGTTTCGAGACGCTGCGACGTTTACGGCGCTTTTCACGTGTGCCAATCATCATGTTGACAGCAAAAGGTGAAGAAGCTGATGTGGTGCGAGGATTGCATCTCGGTGCGGACGATTATGTGCGCAAACCATTTAGCCAATCTGAGCTCTCTTCGCGCATTGAAGCAGTGTTGCGGCGCTCCCGTTTTACTTCCGGCGCCGAGGATACGGCGATTCACGTCGACGATCACCTCACTCTAGATTTTGGGCGCCACGAGGTCGTTGCTGGTGGTGGAAAAGTGCAGCTACGACCTACGGAATACCGGCTGCTCTATCATCTGGCGACGAATCCTGGAAGAGTACAGACGTACGAACAGTTGCTCACAAAGGTATGGGGACCGGAGTATCGAGATGAGGATAACTATGTCCGACTCTATGTCACGTATCTTCGCCATAAGATCGAACCAGACCCGGCGCATCCCCGCTATATCTTGACAGAGCGTGGACTTGGCTATCGCTTCGTCGACTATCGCCGGAATCAACGGATCAGTGAAAGGGTTATCGACCATGAGCACGGTGCACACTAACCGGCTCGCGCAGGAGACAAGCCGCTATCTTCAGCAGCATGCCCATAATCCGGTGAATTGGTACCCATGGGGAGATGAGCCGTTCGAAGAGGCTCAGCGACGCCACCTACCGGTATTTCTTTCCATTGGCTACTCTACCTGTCACTGGTGTCATGTGATGGCGCACGAATCATTTGAGGATCCCGCTGTTGCGGCTTACCTCAACGAGCACTTCGTCTCTATCAAGGTGGACCGTGAGGAACGCCCCGATGTGGACGCTGTCTACATGAGAGCGGTTCAAGAGATGGGGGTGCGTGGTGGATGGCCTCTCTCGGTTTTCCTCACTCCTGATCGGCAGCCTTTTTATGGAGGCACCTACTACCCATCGGAAGAGCGGCGGGGAATACCAAGTTTCCGGAGGATTCTGGAGAGTGTGGTTCAGGCCTGGCAAGAACGCCAGCAGGAAATTGCGGAAGGGGCTAGGGCACTTGCCGAGCAACTGGGTGCTGGTGAACTGAGCAGCGGTGGTAGAACTCCAACGGAGCAGCTTCTCCAGCAAGCTGCCGAGAGAATCGTTGAAGAGTTCGATACGAGGTACGGAGGCTTTGGCCAGCAACCCAAGTTCCCGCAGCCGGTGCTCTTGGAGTATTTGCTGCACGTGTGGGCGAATACCAAGGAACAGCGATGGCTAGATATGGTTGAGCAAACACTTCAGCGCATGGCCAGAGGTGGTATTTATGATCAAATAGGTGGTGGATTTCACCGCTATGCTACGGATCAACAGTGGCTCGTTCCTCACTTCGAGAAGATGCTTTATGACAATGCGCAACTTGCTCTCGTTTATCTCCATGCGTTTCAAGCAACTAGTAATGTCTTTTATCGGAAGATATGCCAAGAAACCCTCGACTACCTTTTACGAGAAATGCGACTAGCTAACGGAGGGTTTGCATCTGCGCAGGATGCTGATATGGAAGGCGAAGAGGGGGAATATTACCTCTGGACCTATGAAGAGTTCGAGGAAGCCCTCGGTACTGAGGATACGAGAACCGTCGCATCCTATTATGATGTCAGCATCGGTGGCAATTTTGAAGGAAAGAATATTCTCCATACATCGAAAGACCTCGATGTCATTGCAGCGTTAGCACGCGTCCGTGAGGAGGATGTTCTCGCTACTGTGGAGCGTGCACGTCCAGTTCTTCTCGCTGCACGGCAGCGCCGGATGCCTCCCGGACGCGATGATAAAGTGATCACGAGCTGGAATGGTTTAGCGTTACAAGCTTTTGCGGAGGCGGCTGCTGTTCTTGGCGAGGCAAGGTATCTCGGAGCAGCGAGGGACGTTGCCACGCTATTGACGACGGTGTTACGAGCTGGGGGACAGTTACAGCATGTGCTCTCGGGAGAGGTGCCGCGAATTCCGGCTTTCCTCGACGATTTTGCAAACCTCAGCTTTGGCTTAATGCTGCTCTATGAAGGAACGTTTGAGAGACAGTGGCTGACGCTTGCTGCGAAGCTTGTCGAGGAAGCCCTTGAACGGTTCAGCGACGAAGACCAGGCTGGCTTCTATGACACCGCAAGCGAACATCACTCACCACTGCAACGCTCACGGGAGCTCACGGATAGTGCCATTCCCTCCGGCACTTCAGTATTCATCGATACTCTGCTGCACCTTGCCGCTTTGTTGAGGCGTCCAGTGTGGGAGGAACGTGCAGGAGCGGCCCTTGAGCGTTTGACGCGGCTGGTCACTCAGTATCCCAGCGCATCTGGCCGGCTGCTTTGCGCGCTGGACTTCCATCTCCGGATGCCGAAAGAGATCGCCATCGCTGGCAATCCAGAGGATGAGACTACGAGAGCTTTGCTGCGTACGGTGCGGAAACACTATCTACCCAATTACGTGCTCGCGTGTGGAGAACCTGATGAAACCGATGAACCTCGCCTTCTCCAAGGGAGACCAATGGTTCGGAATGCTCCCACTGCGTATGTGTGCGAGCACTTTGTGTGTCTGGCTCCGGCTACTTCGCCGGAGGAACTTGCTGAGGCATTGACGGCGAGCAACAGCGACGTATGGAGGGAAGCATAGATGGTGGGGTCTCCCTGGTAGATGTGCTAGAGGGGCTAAGGGGGTGTGCTCTCTGATGGCTGGTCGCCGGCGGGAGGTGACGTAGTTTCACTATCGGTCTCTGCCAGCTTGACGGTCAACACTCTAGGCCCGAATGCGCGGATTGCTGTAGGCTGAATTTCGGTGTGTTTTGCACCGATACCTAATACGCCGCCTTTTTGTATGGATATGGCAATGATTGCTCCCGACTGGGGATCAACTTCGATATGAGTGATGTCTCCGATCCATTCTCCTTGGGAAGATATAGCGCGCAAAGAGGAGATATCCCGCCAGGTGCGGAGGGGCTGGAGCGTTGCGTTTCCTTCGATAGGCTGCGTTTTCGAACTCGTTTCGACGGTGATCACATCTGAGCCGATGCTCAGGATATCGTGCATGAGAACGATCGACTGTCCGGACTCTCCTGAAAGGAGGAGTGCGGTGAGCTGAATTTGGTTGGTATCGAAGAGGAGATCACGAACATTACCTAGTTTGGTCCCTTCGGCGACACTGACGATGGGCATATTGAGGAGATCATGGGCGTTCATCTTTTGCTCTCATCCTTGGATACGAGTGCGGGAGGATTATTCTGAGCACAGTTGAATTCCCGCATGGATTAGGAGTATAACGTCCAAAATGTGGTACTACTGCGGGGCAGCGAAGACCTTTTGGCCTACTTGTAAACCAGCTAGTATCTCTGTGTTCTCAGAGTTTTGGGTACCGAGTACGACTTTTTGGGGTACTTCGTGACCGGCGACATCTAAGAGGACAAAGCTGCGGTTATTTACGGTTGTCACTGCCTGTGTGGGTACGAGAATAGCGTTTTGTTCGGTGACTCCGGTGATCGTGACATTTACTGCAGAACCTAAGCTACTGTTCGCCGTACTCGGCCATTTGGGCGTAATCACGACCGACTGGCTATCGATGCCGTTGGCGTTGGCTTGTTGCTGGCTGGCTGTTGTGGCGATGTAGCCTGGGCTATTCACGTCCTGGCTGCTTGCGGCAATAGCGGAGGTAGGGAGTGCCGTGATCGTCCCTTCGATGTTTTCTCCCGGGAAAGCGCTCATCGTCATGTTGACTTTCTGGCCGATAGCGACTTGTCCGAGCTGTTGATTGGTGAGATCGATAGCGACGAGGAGGGTTTTGGGATTGGCGATCGTGATGATCGGTTGGAATGCGCCGATAAATTTTCCGGGCTGCCCCTGGACGTATGTGACGATGCCGTCGAAGGGGGCGACGATCTGCATGTCTGCTTCTCGGCCTTGGAGCGTCTCAAGGTTTAGCTCTGCTTGGGTTACGGTGTTTTGGGCAATGGCGACGGCGAGCTGAGCGGTGTTGCCAGCGAGCTGGAGTTGCTCCAGCTCAGAGGCCTTCGCCTTTGCGGCAGTGAACTGTGCTTTGGCTTGAGCAACTGCTTGTTCAGCTTGAGCAACGAGGCCGAGAAGCA
>JAMDCW010000014.1 GCA_023489405.1 Chloroflexota bacterium | reverse complement strand
CGCCTGGCGCAGCGTCATGGGACACGCCGATCATCCGACGACCGTCGCTGCCCCACGCGGTCCACTCCCCCACCATCCGCCCCATGGCCAGCCGCTCTCCGCCCGATCTCCCTCCCCCAACCCTTCACCAGCACGCCCTCAGCGCGCAAACCACCAGACGGTGAGACAAACTGGGGTATCGCAAGGGGAATGCCACGGTCTGCGCTGCTCTGTATTTTCAGATTAGATCTGCGCAACGCCCTCGCGTTGGCCGCTCTGCGCAGAACGAATGCCGGCATCGAGAATCGCCATGGCTCGGAGATTGAATGGTGGCTCTAGGGTGGGGTGCAGAGCTTCGCCGGTGGTGAGGTGGTGTACGAATTCTTCCGCCAGTGTCGTTCGCCCTGGAGGCAGAGGATCGAGCGGAAGGATCTCTGCTGGTTGTCCACCACCCCGCAAAAGCCGGAGCTGTTGCTGTCCCGCCGCGCGATCCACGACGAGCGTTCCCGTTTCTCCATAGATGATGGGGCCTGAGGTAATGCCGTGGTCTACCGTCGTCCACGTAGCTTCTATGAGGCCAATGGCGTGGGGGAAACGGACAGAGATGATGGCATTGTCGTCAGCATCGCCATAGGGAGAGTTGAGGTTGACGCGTAGACCGAAAGCATCGAGCGCTTGGTCGCCTAAGTACCATTGAGAGAGGCAGGCGCCATAGCAACAGTAATCGAGAAGAGCGCCACCTCCGGCACTAGCCTGATACCACCACGTGGCTCCTCTCTCTTCGTCGGTCATTTCTACCGCGGTGCCTTCGATACCTGGGTGGGTGGAACCATGCGACAGTGGTCCTCGCGAGCCGCCGCGCCATTTCACTTCGAGAGGACGGCCGATAATTCCTTCGTCGATGACGCGCTTCGCTGTGCGTACGGCCGGTGACCATGTTATCGGCCAGTTGATGGCGAGGCGTACCCCGGCATTCGAGGCAGCCTCGACCATACGCTGGGCTTCGGCCAGAGAAGCAGCCATGGGTTTCTCGGTAATCATATGAGCGCCATGGCCAGCAATGGCTTCAGCCACCTCCCCATGACGGGCATTCTCGGGACAGAAGAGGAGAATATCGAAGCGTTCACGCTCTAACATCTGCCGGTAGTCGGTATATGATCGTGGGATGCCGACATCGGTAAGAGCATGCTGGAGATTCCAGCCTCGGGTAAATCGCGCATTCACCTTTTCTGGTGTCGTTGGAATCGTATCGGCACATGCCACCCATACGATGTTGGATAGTTGGCTGAAGACACGCATCAGTTCATTGACGTGCATGTGAGCAAAGCCAATGACGCCGACTCGAAAACTTGCTGGCACCGGATGCTCCTCCTCTGTATTGTCTGTAACTCTCTGTCCAAGATAGTAGGAGACTCTCGGGAAACCGTCAAAATATCCATAGGCGGTTCGCAGGCGTCAGTCGCAAAGTATCGTACCCTGATGGTGTTTGGAGAGATAGACAGTGGGTGCTGATCCGTGCAAAACGATCAACCTTCTTCAGGAGCTGCCGTCCCCTATCAGGTGCGACTGTACCGTATCGGCTTGAGTCGCCAGCTTCGGGCCGAGGTCGTCATTGAAGGGCGGGTCGTAGCGGCCGCTACAATCGCTGGTGAAGGTCCTCTTGATGAGGCAGTGGCCCTGGCGCGTCAGTGGGCGGCTGATAGGGGATATCCAACACCGGCTCCTAAACCTCGATCATCGCCGATCGATCGATGGCGGGAGTGAAGAGAGACTATTGACTTCTCGACGTTCTTGTAGCGATTCGCCTTAAGGTGTGGAAATAGAACGCTCTTCGCCGCTGTTCAAGCGAAAGAGGGTGCCTGAAACAGCGTGGTAGATGAGGTCTTGGAGAAAAAGCGCATCATCAGGCGATAGTTCGCCGGTGTGAATATCGCAACGGTGGGAGTAACAGCTCAGTCTCCCTGCCGTAGCGTCTTCTCGCGTACTGATCGCGGTGATTTCGGAAAATCGTAATGAAACCGGTTGCCTGGTCGCGTCGTAGATATCGAAAGCGAGAATGCGGCTACTCGTGAGAGCGACAGTGTTTAATGGAAGTCCTGAAAGAGCAGGGCGCGTGGTAGCTATTCCGGGAAATACGCCGATGACATCCTCGTACGCGTAGAGGGTCCCTGCTACGAATGCTGGTAGTTGAGTCGATCCCCGTGGTCGGATGATTTCCACCTATGGCCTCGCCCAATTTCCCACTGACACTTTTTTATTGTACGTGCGTTGCCGGAGCGGCGGCTTTGCCGTGCTCTGTACGACATCGTACTGCTTATCTGAGTGCTAGGAACCTACCCTAGTAGGCCGTTACCCCTCTTCTGACCGGTGCTCGCAGGCTTCTCCAAAGGAGATCCCTCGCCCGGTCACGCGGGAGAGGGATGCCGCAGGCAGGGTGAGGGACCGTCAGACACCAGACAAACCACAGGTCACAGGCTACTAGTCGAAAATCAGATGGCGCAGTGCTTGGGCGACCGTATCGTTCTGTGTAGCTTCACGGCGGAGTTCTTCAGTGAGTTGGGCTACCCAGACTGGTACAGGAAGATCCTCGTGGGCAATCTCGACGCCGCGTACAATTTTGGCACGTTGTCCGCTAAGGTTACCGTGGCGGAGTTCCAAGATATAGCGACTATTAGCGAGGGCGATGGTGACCTTGCGCGCTGATCCGCGTCCCAAGAAACCCGAGTGCTCGACCGTGGTCAGCGTAGGAAGCACTGCGAGCATCTTCGTCGCGAAGTAGATGAGCAGTTCTTCGGGGGCATCACGCTGCCGGAGCAGGGCAGCCTGAATATCGAAATCTGATGGTTCAAGGCTCATAGTCGGCAACCCTCGGCACTCTAGGCGAGGTCACGGAAGAGGTCTGTCGAGAGATAACGCTCCGCGTTGGATGGAGCCACAGTGACAATCATCTGGTCACTGTGCTCCGGGCGCGCGGCAACCCGCAGTGCGGCGGCAATGTTGGCACCACTGCTAATACCGACGAGCAATCCCTCTTCGCGTGCAACGCGTCGAGACGTCTCTATAGCGATTTCATCTTCTACTGTAATGATTTCATCAATACATGCTCTGTCGAGGACGGCAGGGATGAATCCGGCACCGATTCCCTGGATGCGGTGGCTCCCGGGATGCCCACCAGACAGCACCGGCGACCGGGCTGGTTCTACGGCAATGACTTTGAGGGCGGGGTTTCGCTGTTTGAGGATCGTTGCAACTCCGGTGATTGTGCCGCCAGTGCCAATGCCTGCCAGGAACACATCGATAGCCTCACCAGAATCGCGCCAGATCTCCTCTGCCGTTGTCTGTTGGTGGATGCGGGGATTGGCAAGATTCTCGAACTGCTGCGGAATCCACGCTTTTGGCAGATCTGCGGCGAGCTCTTGGGCACGCCGGATGGCTCCCCGCATACCTTCGGCGCCCGGCGTCAGGACAAGCTCAGCGCCGAGTATGCGCAGTAGCTTTTGCCGTTCGATGCTCATGGTGTCCGGCATCGTAATGATCAACCGATAGCCTCGAACAGCACACACCCAGGCGAGAGCGATACCAGTGTTGCCACTCGTAGGTTCGATGATAACTGTATCGGGTGTGAGGATGCCGCGCTCCTCGGCGTCAAGAATCATCGCAACCCCGATACGATCTTTCACACTACCGCCCGGTTGGTAGGATTCTAATTTGACGACGACTTGGGCCTTGAGTCCACGGGAAACCCGATTGAGGCGTACCATTGGGGTGTTGCCCATTAATTCTAATACGTTATTGGCAATACGTCCGCTGGACGCCACATTCCACTCCTCTACGTCTTTCCACGTACCAGTGCCCGGTCAGTGTTGACCGTTGCGCTTTCTGTACGCATTATAGCGAGCGCCAGATGGAGAAGCACGTGCCCCCGCTCGTGCGAAGCATGGTGAATCGCTGTCGTCCTGGTCATCCGCCGCCATGCTGCTTCCTGCTCACGCGAAGCATGACGGCTGTCGCGCGCGGAGTGGCAGGGAGTACTACCCGTCCGTTGAGAGCCACCCCATCAGTCCTATGCAAGAAATCTGTAAGTTGACTGTAAAGAAAATGTTAACTACTCTCGCACTGTGCCCGGCTAATTAGGCGTTTGCCTGTGGCATATGTCGTTATCGCCTCGTTGAAGAGGGGGGATCCTGCTGATGGTGACCGGAGACGTTCAGCTTGTATGCCGTGATTGTCAGAAACCCTTTGTGTTTACGCATGCAGAGCAGGAGTACTACGCAGCGCGGGGATTTACGAATCAACCGCTGCGGTGTCCTACATGTCGCGCGAACCGCCGCCGGCGTCAGTTAGGTCTAGCTCCAGTGGAGATGCACGAGGTCACTTGTGCGGCGTGTGGAACAATGACGGCAGTGCCATTTCTGCCTCGAGGATCGCGGCCGGTGTATTGTAGTGGCTGTTTCGAACGTATGCGCCACTCCGAAAGCTCTACAGTAGCTAGCCAAGCCCTGTAGCTAAGCAAACCGCCCTACATCCACGGTCTTATCAGTGCCGAGGCGCAGCGCAATGACTTGAGGATGTGTATTAGCGCTTCGTGAACTGAGGTGCCTTGCGAGCGCGCTTGAGGCCAGCCTTCTTCCGTTCTTTTATGCGCGCATCGCGTGTGACTAAGCCTGCACCCTTAAGTGCAGGCTTCAGCGTCTCGTCCATAACGATGAGCGCACGCGTGATACCGTGGCGAATGGCTTCGGCCTGCCCTTTAATGCCACCGCCGCTAACTTTCACGATAGCATCCAGCCTGCTATCCAGGTGAGCGACACGGAACGCTTCTCCTGCCGTATCGCGCAGAGAAGCCCAGCCAAAGTAGTCGGCTATATCTCGATCGTTAGTCCGGAA
>JAMDCW010000112.1 GCA_023489405.1 Chloroflexota bacterium | reverse complement strand
GAAATTGCTCCCCAAAGCTGGCGTTTCCGCGAGGACGAAACTGGTTGTGAAGAGGCGGCCTCCGTGACGGATCAACCCCTGCTGAATTGCTCGGGCTTGTTGGTGGCGCTGATCGTTTCGGTCAAGCAGGGCAAAGTGCGCCGCAGAATCCACAAAGACCCGCTGGATGGTTGATGACGCCGCCTGTCTCATTCGTGCAGATCGGCATAGGCCTCCGCCAGGTACTTATGTTTGTTCTCTGAGACATCGCCTGAGCCTTCAGACGCTCCAATCCCTATGAGCTTCCAGAGCGGATCGTCAGCGCTGGTTGGCCGTCCCTGGGGGATCCGCTTTTCGATGGATGGCTTCACCGGGCGAAGAACGGCCACGATCTTGTTCTCTCGATCAAAAGCGACGGATTCATTCGCCGACGTCGCTTCCTCCACAATCTGTAAGAGTTCAGGACGGTTGGTGATGTCGATGTGTTTGAGCGCTTTCGCCATAGTACTCACTCCCTTGAAGAGGAAAGTATAGCAGGCGGCGCCCTCAACAAGCGAGCGGGCAGTTTCCCGCAGGAACGGGGCAGAAGCGCCCCAGCTCCTTGACGTTTCTCGACGAACCGCTCCAAGCCGAACAGATCGATGCCTACCTCGCCACCCTCCCCACCTCATGACGCCCTCGCGAATACTCGTAACTCACCACCACCGCGACCACCACTGACGCTCGAACGCTATCTTGGCGAGATGCCAGTGCCGTCCGGAAGAGTAGACCTTCACTGCAGGAACCGGCTCCGCATAGAAATTCCCCCGCGCAAAACCAGCCACTCCCCGCCCCATCTCAATGAAACAGGCTCCCTGCCCGGTGAAACGCGCGCCTTCCCGTCCTAGCCAGCGCTGAGCGAGCACCTGCGCCACAACCTCTCCCTCACCTTCCGCGAAAACGCCAGCTTTGGGGAGCAATTTCCCCTGGGCCAGGGGAATGCCCACGATATCGCCAATGGCGAAGACATTGGGGAACGGCGTCTCCAGGCGCTCCCGGTCGATGGTGACCCAGCTATCAGCAGCCGCTAATCCAGCGCTAGCAACCACATCAGGCGCCCGGTGCGGCGGCACGTACACGAGAAGGTCGTAGCGCCCCTCCCGTCCACCACGGAAGAAGAGCCGCTGTGCCGCAGCATCCACCTTCTCGATAGCCGCATTGGGGTAATAGGCAATGTCCCGCTCGGTGAGCGCAGTGACGACTCCTGCGCTCACCGCCGGTCCCGCCACTCCCATCGGTGCTGGCTCCGCGGCATACAGTGCTACCTCTACACGATCACGCCGCCGCCGCTTGCGCAGATAGCCGTCGATGAGCATGGCCGCTTCATAAGGAGCCGCCGGACACTTGAACGGACTGCTGCTGATCAGTACGGCCACTTGCCCTGCCTCCAGCGCTTGCAACCGGCGCCAGATCTCTTCGGCGCCAGCCAGCGTATACAAGTTCAAGCCTCCTTCAGCGAGACCAGGCACCCGCTCTGGCGCTAGTGTTGCCCCTAACGCGACAATGACCGCGTCCCCCCGCTGTTCCCTGTCCTCGACAGTAACAGACGGCGCCCGAGGGTTGATCGCTGTGACCTGTCCCTGTCTCACGGTAATCCCATGCTCGCGTAAAGCGCGGAACGGGCGCACCACCTGATCAGCACGGCGCGTCCCGCTCATCACCCACAAGAGCGACGGCCAGAAGGTGTGCACGGCACTCTGATCGAAGACAATGATCTCATCCTCAGGAGGCAGGAGCTGGCGCAGCTTATGAGCAGCAGTAAGCCCGCCGACACCTCCACCGGCAATCAACACACGATGCATCGTCCGACCTCTCCCTCAATAGCCAATGACTTTATCCGCCCACAAGGTCCACGCCGCCAGCTCCTCCATCGAGCCACGATGAACCCCGGCGACGAGATCCGCATCGGTCAGCCCGCGTGCCTCCAGGCAGGTTCCACAAGCTCCGACTTCCGCTCCCTGCTGTAGGGCGACGCGCAGCATGCGCTCCACGTTGTAGTAGCCGGAGGGCACCTTCTGTCCACTCCGAGCGCACTGCACCGCATCCGACAGCAGGAACATCCGTATCGCTACGTCCCCCTGCTTGCCCACCGCCTGAGCCTGGCGCAACGCCTGGTAAGCGCGCTCCGTTCCGTACGGACCATCATTGAGAATGAACAAGATCTTCTGCACAGCTATAGACTCCTCTCGATAACTACTTCCACATAATTCTCACGACGAGCGCGAGCGGGCGGCGGCGAGCAAGGCGGCAGCCGCCTGCACTACCTCCTCCGCGCCGGTGCTACGCCCCAAACTCACGCGCACCAACCTGCGGGCGACTTCCGCCGGATACCCCAAGGCCCGGATCACCGGCGAGCCGGCATCGTCCGGATGGTGACAGGCCGATCCTGTCGCCGCCTGGACGCTCGGGCACGCCGCGAGGAGCTCAGCTCCACGCCAGCCGGCAATGGCGAAAGCGGCGGTGTTCGGCAGCCGCGCCGCCTCCTGACCAAAAATGACGATACCGGGAATCTCCCTGAGCAGCTTCTCTTCAAAACGATCGCGCAGCGCCGCTTGACGTTCAGCGCCGCCTTGCATCAGCCAGTTGCGAGCAAGCCCGGCTGCAGCGCCCAGCCCAACAATCCCCGGCACATTTTCCGTCCCACTCCGCCGCCCTCCTTCTTGCCCCCCACCAGCCAGCAGCGGCGGCAAGCGCACCCCTCGCCTGATATACAGCGCGCCAATCCCCTTAGGCGCATAGAGCTTATGCCCCGCCACCGTGAGGAGATCCACACCAAGTGCCCGTACATCAACCGGAATCTTCCCCACTGCCTGTGCCGCATCCGTATGGACGAGCGCGCCAACCGCGTGCGCCTTCTCTACAATCGCCGCTACCGGCTGAACTGTCCCAATCTCATTGTTTGCTAGCATGACGCTCACCACGGCAGTGCGTTCATCGAGAAGGGTGTCCAGCGCCTCAAGGACAATCACCCCGCGCTGATCCACCGGGATGATCGCGACCTCCATCCCCTCAGCGCCCAGCGCGGCAGCAGTTTCTGCTACCGCCGGATGCTCGAACGCCGAAATCAGCAGCCGCCGGCGCTGCCCGTGCCAGGAGCTGACACCGCCGCGCAATGCCCAGTTGTCGCTCTCCGTGCCACCACTCGTGAACACTACTTCGTCAGTAGCCGCTCCAAGCAACCCGGCGAGCGACTGCCGCGCTTCAGCTACTGCCGCACGCGCAGTGTCCGCCTCCAGATACGGCGAAGAAGGATTGATAAAATACTCATTCCAGAACGGCGCCATCGCCTTCAGGACTGCCGGATCCACCGGTGTTGTCGCGTTATAGTCCAAGTAGACCACCGTCTTGCCCCTCCGCTACTGAGATGCCTTCCCTTGCTACCGGCGTGGACGTGGTAGCATTCAGGTCTGCCGTATTTCATCACCGACCGCAATCATCTCTCCTCGCGAGCGCCACTCGCCCACCCCCTCGATCAGCCGGAAGGCGCGAAACCCCTGCTGCCGCAAAAAATTGACTGCGTGCACCGCTAGCACGCAGTAAGGACCGCGACAGTACGCCGCAATCGCTCGGTCACGTGGCAATTCCGCCAGGCGGTTAGCCAGATCCTCGAGCGGCAGTGACCACGCTCCGGGCCAGTGTCCTGCCGCATACTCCTCTGCAGGGCGGACATCGATCAAGAGGAGGGGTTCTTGGCGCATGCGCTCACGCAACGTCGCCAAATCGACGCTCTCCACGTCGCGATAGTGCTGGAGAAATCCCTGCGCCGCCGCGCGAACCTCCGCATCGTAGCGCGCCGCCGCTCGCTGCAGCGCCGCCAGTAGATCACAGGTCACGGCGTCATCGACGAGCCGGTAGCATACGTAACTCCCCTGCCGCTCTCCTTCAACGAGCCGCGCCATCCGCAGATGCTGCAGATGCTGCGATGCGCTAGCGAACGGCATGCCGCTCTTCTGTGCAAGCTGCTCGACGGTCATCGGACCTTGACACAGCAGGTCGACCAGCTCGAGACGGCGCGGATGGGCCACCGCACTCGCCAGTCGTGCCAGTCGCTCGTAGACGAAAGTCTGAAAATGTCGCGCCTCGTCCATGGTGCTGCCCAATCATTCAATTGCCCAATTGATTCGTTGATAACATGCCTCGCGTTGTCTGTCAACCAGACCGATTCTCCTCGGTGGGGGGCGCACTTCACAGACAACCGACCACGAGACCGGCGTCAGCCAGAAAGAGTGGTGCTCTTCCTCTAACCGTCCACTCGATCAGCCAATCACAGAACGACATCTTGAATGTTGAATACTGGACGTTAACTATGTTACTCTACAAATAAGGGATTACATCGAGCGAAGACAGGAGGCCCTCATCCGCTCCACAGTGCCCGCGTCCTACTCTTTCACCGGGCATTCCCTAGTCCCTTCGCACATGGCTAGCAGCAACATCAGGCAGAAAGGAACAACAATGTCGCAAACCGGCTCCATCGCCCCAGACGCCCTCGCCCTTATGGGGCATACGCCTTTGGTCCGCCTCAACCGTCTCACCGCCGACCTCTCAGCCACAGTCGCCCTCAAGATCGAGTGGTTCCAGCCTGGTGGCAGCGTCAAGGACCGCATCGGCGTTGCCATGATCCTCGACGCCGAATCCCGTGGCATCCTCACACCCCAAACGATCATCGTCGAGCCTACCAGCGGCAACACCGGCATCGCTCTCGCCTGGGTCTGCGCCGTCCGCGGTTACCGTCTCATCCTCACCATGCCCGATACGATGAGCCTCGAACGCCGCGCCCTCCTCAGCCACTTCGGCGCCGAGCTCGTCCTCACCCCGGGCAGCGAAGGCATGACCGGCGCCATCCGCAGAGCCG
>JAMDCW010000060.1:2223-4900 GCA_023489405.1 Chloroflexota bacterium | reverse complement strand
ACCGGAGAGGGAGAAGAAGCGGAGCATTGAGCGAGGAGTGATAGGAGAGCGAGGCGGCGTGCACCGCCTCGCTTTTTGTTGTGTGGACGGAGCGTAAGGGAGCTTTAGGCGATAGCGATGTGGATTGCGACTGCACCGAAGCCAAGGAGCTGATAGTGGACTGAGGAGAAGCCGGCCTGGATGAGGCGTTCAGCGAGCTGGTAGGGACGCGGAAAGGTGGTGAGGGAGTGAGGAAGATAGTGGTAGGCAGCACGCTGGCCGGTGATGGCGCCACCAAGAGCCGGTACGAAACGGTAGAAGTAGAAGTTGAAGAGGTGGGCGAAGATGCCTGGTTCCGGACGGGTGATTTCGAGACAGACGAGGCGACCGCCCGAGCGAAGGACACGGCGCATCTCGCGCAAACCGGCGTCAAGATCTGAGAGGTTACGGAGGAGGAAAGCATGAGTGACGCAGTCGAAGCTGGCGTCAGCGAAGGGAAGATTTTGGGCGTCGGCAAGGAGGAGAGGAATGCTTTCAGGGAGCTTTTGCTGCGCGACTTGGAGCATGTGGACGGCGAAGTCGCCGGCAATGACGGTGGCGGCACCTTGATGCCAGAGCTCAAGAGCGAGATCGCCGGTGCCAGTGGCGATGTCGAGCACTTGTGCGGCAAATGGCTGAGCAAGCCGCGCGGCGAGCCGGCGCCAGCGCAGATCCATGCCTGCGGTCATGAGCCGGTTCATCAGGTCGTAACCAGGGACGATGCGGTTAAACATGCGTTGGACGAGGCGAGCTTTGGCTTCACCTTGGAGCGATGCGCCGCCATCGGTCGGCGTGCTGATAGCCATGGCCTTTGGCTCCTCTCTGCGTTCACTATACGTTGAGAAAGGTGGCTTTGCCGTACAATCCAGAAACAATTATCGATTGGTAGGCGTGGAGCGCAGGAAGGAGCATGGCTGGTGATCAATCTACCGCAGGCAAAGCTGGGATGTCACCCTATTGCATGGCGTGGCGTGGCATTAGGGGATGTATTGCGCGAGATAGCCGAAACGGGGTATGAGGGCGCTGAAGGGGGAACGGCATATCTGGACCAGCCGGAAATCTACCGGCAGATGCTGGCGAGCAATGATTTAAAAGAAGCGTCGGCCTATGCTGGTGGGGCGTACTATGATCCAGCGCGTGCTCCGGCAGCAATTGAGCAGGCACACTGTCTGGCGCAGTTCGTGAAGATGCTAGGTGGTGATGTCCTTTGTGTCGCGTGTAATGGCAATGAACAGCGCCGGCAGAGTCCTGGATTCTACCCGGACGGAAACCGTCCGGATGGGCTGGATGAGGACGGATGGCGAGTCTTCGCGGACTCGATGAAGCGTCTCGGTGAGGCGTGTCTGGCGATTGGCGTGAGAGCGGCGTTCCATAATCATATCGGCACGTTCGTTGAGACGCGTGATGAGCTCGATGAGCTGATGCGGCGGGTCGAGCCGGAGCTGCTTGGGCTGGCTCCAGACACTGGGCATCTGTTCTACGGAGGGGCAGACCCGGTGGCAGTGTACCGGGACTATGCGCCGCGGATTCGCTACATGCACTTCAAGGATGCGAATGCGGAAGCAATCGAGCGGGCGCGTCGAGAGCGGATGACACAGGGACAGTGTATGGAAATTGGCGGCTTTTGCGAGTTGGGGCGGGGCGCCATCGATCTGGAGGCGTGCCTGGCAGCACTGGAGCCGGTTGATTATGCCGGCTGGATTATGGTGGAGCAGGATCGTTCGCTCATAGGTCCTTTGCAGAGTGCGCGGGTGAGTCGGGCGTGGCTTCGGGAGCGGATGGGTAGGTGACGGAGCAAACGCCAGGGCATGGGGAAACCACCTCGATAGCGGCAGAGCCTGAAGACGCTGAGGAGCACGGAGGGCTGCCAGCGGGACGGAAGTTGCGCGTGGGACTGTTAGGTGCAGGGCGGCAGGGGCGTGCCCTTGCCACAGCAATCGCGCGTGTGCCGGACTGCGAGCTCGTTGCGGTGTGTGATGTTGATGAGGAGCGGGCGAAGTCCCTTGCTGACCAGTATGGGGCGCGCCACTATACGCTATGGCAGAGCATGCTGATCTTTTTAGATATGGATGCGGTGTTCATCGCGACGCCGGCGGTGATGCATGCGGAGCACGCGCTGACGGCGTTGCAAGAGCGGCGGCACGTGTATTTGGAGAAGCCACCAGCACTGTCACTTGGCCAGGCACGACGGATTGAGGAGATGGCGGCAGAGCAAGAGCGTATCGTGCATGTCGGCTTGCAGCACCGGTATAGCGATCTCGTACCTCCTTTTTACCAGGCGCTGGAAGGCCGGAATATCTCGGTTGTGCATGCGCATCTCTACCGCGGAGTGCTGGATTCGGCGGAAGAGTGGGATGATGAGCTGGTGGGAGGGCTGTTCTTTGGAGAGGCGTTTCACCTGCTTGACCTGGTGCGCTTTTTGGTGGATGAGGTGGTGGCGGTTGGGGCGTTTACAGGACAGGCGCTGTGGCGGGACGTGCCGGAGTGGCGGGGTCGGGATAGTGCCGCGGTCGCTTTTCAACTGGCGGCGGGTGGATGCGGGACGCTGACGCTGACACAGGCGATGTCGCTATCGAGGTGGTTTCCCCATGCCCTGGCGTTTGCTCCGTCACCTACCCATCCGCTCCCGAAGCCACGCCCGACTCACCCGCGCACTCTG
>JAMDCW010000060.1:0-2213 GCA_023489405.1 Chloroflexota bacterium | reverse complement strand
GGGTGGATGCGGGACGCTGACGCTGACACAGGCGATGTCGCTGCCGTTGCCAGGGCACCTGGCGCTGGATGTCGTGGCTGAAGGACCGGTGTTGGTGCGGTTTACCGGAGAGCAGCTTCAGGTGGCTACGGAGGCAGGGGTAGAGACGTGGGCTGTGGAAGAGCCACCACTGGTGACTTCCGTAGGGCGCTTTCTCGAAGGAGTGCGGAGTGGCGATCAGGGGGCGTTGCTGGCGCCTTATGCGGATGTGGTGCGCACATTGGAACTCGTGCTGACCTGCCAGCGCAGTGCAGCGGAAGGTCGTGTGGTCCACCTGGATCAGTGAGTGAGGGTCGCTGGGACTAGAGATCGGGTTCGATAGCGTCATCGGTGGCTGCGGGCAGAGAGATTTTGCCGCCCTGGCGGATGCGCGTTTCGATAGCTTCGCAGGTGTCGGGGTGCTCACGAAGGAACTGCTTGGCGTTCTCGCGGCCTTGGCCCAGGCGGGTTTCTTCGTACTGGAACCAGGCACCACTCTTTTTGACGATACCTTGGTCGAGGCCGAGATCAAGGATACAGCCAGCGCGCGAGATAACGCCATCCTCGTTGAACATGATGTCGAATTCAGCCGCGCGGAAAGGTGGAGCGACCTTGTTTTTGACGACTTTGACTTTGGCACGCATGCCGACGACATCGTTGCTCTGCTTGAGCGTTTCGACGCGACGGATATCTAAGCGAACGGAGGCATAGAATTTCAAGGCTTTGCCTCCAGTCGTGGTTTCCGGATTACCGAACATGACACCGATTTTGTCGCGGAGCTGGTTAATGAAGATGACGACGGCACGGGATCGGGAGATGGCGCCAGTGAGCTTCCGTAGAGCCTGAGACATGAGACGAGCTTGGAGGCCGACGTGGCTATCACCCATTTCGCCTTCGATTTCAGCGCGAGGGACGAGAGCAGCGACGGAGTCGATGACGATGACGTCGACGCTGCCGGACCGAACGAGCATGTCGCAGATTTCGAGGGCTTGTTCTCCGGTATCGGGCTGGGAGATGAGCATTTCCTGGACGTTGATGCCGCCGGCTTCGGCATAGGTGGGATCGAGGGCGTGCTCGGCGTCGATGTAGGCAGCGACACCCCCCATTTTCTGGGCCTGGGCAATGATGCTCTGGGCGAGAGTGGTTTTTCCGGAGGATTCCGGGCCATAGATTTCGACGACACGGCCGCGTGGCACGCCGCCGATGCCGAGGGCGAGGTCGAGAGAGAGGGCGCCGGTGGGGATGACTTCCACTTGAGTGCGGGCGCTTTGGTCCCCAAGGCGCATGATGGCTCCCTTGCCAAATTGCCGTTCGATTTGGGAGAGTGCGGATTCGAGCGCTTTGGCGCGATCGGTGGTAGGGAAAATGGCCATGCTGCATATCACCTTTCACTGTCCGCCGGTACCCAGCCGGTCGGAGCGACGACCTCAGTTTACCGGCCTGTAGAGGGCCACCCTGCTGAAGGTACCGTTCGTCTTCACCCGCTAGTCCGTTAGCTAACGGGGGCAAGGTGTTGACGGAACGCGAGTGCGCGCTACAGGTCAGCCGTCCCCTGTATCTAGAACGGATGTACTATACCTCGTGGAATGCTGGATGTCAAGAGGTGAAAAAAAGTTGTTGCTGGCGAACCTCCTCCGGCAGTGCGAATCACAGCGGCGCCGTGGCCTAAGCGTCGAGAGAGGTACTTTCGAGGAGCAGTGGGCGAAACCCCGCTTGGCGAAAGTGATCGTCGGTCGTCAACGCCGCCATAAGGCTGTGGAGCTTCATCGTCACAAAGGAGGAGCAGTCCGTCAATCCTCAGTCCTTGTCCTCGCGATTCTGGTACAACTCGAAAGCTTCTGCAAACGAGTTGGACGTCGCGGGGACAATCTCGACTAACGAGCTCGTCCGCAACGCCGCGATGATGCGGATCGCCCCGACGCGATACCGGACTGCCGCGAGGCCGTCGGCGATCTCCAGGAGGACAAACTCCGTCGTCAGAAGGCGGCGTTTCTCAGCCGCGAGCCGCCGTTCCCATGTCGTGGCGGCTTCGTGCCATTGATCGCGGGTGTTGACCAGCGCGTAAACGTAAGCCGTATCGAGGAAGACCGGCGCCCGATCAGGCACCCTCGGTAGAGATGCGCATGCACAACCGAGATATTCCGGCCTTCCAGCGCCTGGTAAAAAGGAGGTACGAGATCGCTATACCGGTGCTG
>JAMDCW010000090.1 GCA_023489405.1 Chloroflexota bacterium | reverse complement strand
AGTTCGGGCAGCAACACAGCCACCACTGACCAATCAAGCGTGGCATCGAGCGGTACATCCAGAACATTACCCACAAGAGGGAAAATTGTCGCTGCTACCTCCGAGCTCACGTCAGGCACGAAAAGTACAAGGGCTAGCAACACACAGATCCACCCAAATAGGAGCTTACGGCCAAACGGGACCCCCGGATCCCCGAGTAACGCCCGGATGACCCGCAACGACCATATGGGATGCCGCCAGAGCTGCCAGCGACTCGGCATCGGTCGGCGCATCGCCGCAAAGTCCGGGCGGCGTGATACCTCCCCGGATGCCTCGAAATGGAACTGAGGCGCCACGTCTTCGGCCCTCTCCCATCAACCTTGTGTCAGCAATCATAGCAGACTTTCCACCTGGAGGGCTTTCGGATAACCAGATGACCAGAAAATCAAAGAGTCTCCAAGCTGCCCTAGCCCAAGCAGTTGTCTATTGCTGGCCTTTGCTTATAATCGCCGTGGTCTCTACAATCATCACATAGTAAATCAGGAGGAAATATGACACGTCCAGTCACACTTTTCACCGGACAATGGGCCGATCTTCCCCTCGAAACCGTCGCTCAGAAAGCCTCGGAATGGGGGTACGACGGCCTGGAGCTTTGTTCCTGGGGCGATCATTTCGACGTCCTGCGCGCAGCGAACGATAAGGGCTACTGCAACGAGCGCAGATCTCTCCTCGAAAAGTACAACCTGAACGTATACGCTTTCAGCATTCACCTCATGGGCCAGCTCGTCTGCGACGAGCCGCTCGACGAGCGTCACGATGCCTTCGTAGGGCCTGAACTTCGCGGTAAACCAGACGCAATCCGTCAGGCAGCTATCGAATTCTGCAAAGCAGCACCCCTGGCAGCTAAAAACCTCGGTGTCGATGTCGTCACCGGCTTCACCGGCTCTCCGATCTGGCACCTCTGGTTCCCTTTCCCTCCCCAGGTACCAGCGCAGGTCGAAGCCGGATTCAGGAAATTCGCCGAGCGTTGGAACCCTATCCTCGACGAGTTCGGTAAACGCGGGATCCGCTTCGCCTTGGAAGTTCACCCCAGTGAGATCGCCTACGATTTCTACACAGCGGAACGCGCCCTCGCTGCAATCGGACGGAGAAAAGAGTTTGGGTTCAACTTTGACCCTAGTCATCTTGTCTGGCAAGGAATCGACTCCGCAAAATTCATCTACCATTTCGCCGATCGCATCTACCACGTCCACGTCAAAGACGCCAAAGTCACCGTCGACGGCGAAAGCGGCATCCTCTCATCACATATCAACTTCGGCGACCGCAAACGTGGCTGGGACTTCGTCTCCCCAGGGCATGGCGATGTCGAATTTGAACCCATCATTCGCGCCCTCAACCGCATCGGCTACCAAGGTCCCCTGTCCGTAGAATGGGAAGACTCCGGTATGGATCGCTTCCACGGCGCTGCCGAAGCAGTCCGGCTCGTACGTGGTTGGGATTTTGCACCATCAGCCCAAGCTTTCGACGCCGCCTTCAACCGCTAGCTCGACACAGCTCTCTGGCGTGGTGGGGGTGTCTGCTCAAATACACCCCCCACACTCCTGCTTCATCGCCGCTCTAGCCCACCAGGGGATAGCCTGAAATCCCTCTTGTCGCTATACTCAGTACGAAAATGCGATAAGGACCCCACGTGATTTCAGGCACCCCTCTACTCCCTTTCCCCTTCCCGATACACTACATAGTGACGTGCATGGCGTCACCGGAGATCCATGCTCCAGCCCAGTCGTGCTCTAGGCATGCTTCTTGCACGACATATAGTCCACAGACGTTCAACAGAGACCAAAGGAGCGAAAATTGAGCTCATCATTGCCCCAAACCATAGGCGAGCTTCGCGTCAGCGGCTATCACATCCTCCCAGTCAAAGAAGAGATGCGCAAAAACCTCATCCAGAGGATTCGTAATCGCGAAACAATCTTCAACGGCATCGTCGGCTACGACGCCACAGTCATTCCTCAAGTCGAAAATGCCATCCTTTCTGGTCAGGACATCATCCTGCTCGGCGAGCGCGGTCAGGCTAAGACGCGCATCGCTCGCTCCTTAATTTCGCTGCTCGACGAGTATACTCCAGCAGTCGAAGGCTGCGAGATCAACGACAATCCTTTCGCTCCAGTCTGTCGCGCCTGCCACGAGCGCTTAGCCCAAGACGGCGACGCTACCCCCATTACCTGGGTATCGCGCGATCGTCGTTACGGAGAAAAACTGGCAACCCCCGATATCACGATCGCCGACCTCATCGGAGAAGTCGATCCCATCAAGGTAGCAGAAGGACGCTACCTATCAGACGAGCTCACAATTCACTTCGGCCTCATTCCTCGCACCAACCGCGGCATCTTCTGCATCAACGAGTTGCCCGACCTCGCTGAGCGCATCCAGGTTGGTCTTCTCAACATCCTCGAAGAGCGCGACGTGCAGATTCGCGGATATAAAGTGCGACTACCCCTTGATCTCTATGTCGTCGCCAGCGCCAATCCCGAAGACTATACGAATCGTGGACGCATCATCACCCCCCTCAAGGATCGTATCGGCTCCCAAATTCGCACCCATTATCCATTGACCATCGACCACGAAGTTGACATCATGCACGCCGAGAGCACCCATTTCACCGATGAAGGCCTCGACATACGCGTCCCCCCCTTTATGTCACAAATTCTCGCCGAGTTCACCCACCTCGCCCGCCGTAGTCCGGATATTAGTCAGCGGTCAGGCGTCAGCGTCCGCGTCTCTATTTGCAACTACGAAAACGTTGTCTCGAATGCCCTCAAACGCGGTATCCGCAACGAAGAGAAGGAGATCGTTCCCCGTATCAGTGACCTCCAAGCCGTCGTCGCTTCAACACTCGGCAAAATCGAATTTGAGACCGCCGGCGACGCGAAAGAAGATCGTATCATTGAACGATTACTCCAAGGCGCAATCCTGAGCGTCTTCAAGCGCTATTTCAACCTCAGCGACCTCACCGATATCATCACCGCCTTCAGCCAGGGAACGACCTTCGAAGCAGCCGACAATCTACCCGCTGTGCAGTATGCTCGTCAGACTCGTAGCTTCACGGCACTACAGAACGCCATCCGGCAACTCCACCTCTGGACCACTCCCGCCGAAATTGCCTGCGCCGCCGAATTCGTCCTCGAAGGCTTGCATTTGAATCGCAAGCTCAACAAAGATCGAAGCAATGGTCATATCCAATATCACAGTTGAATCACTCAGAGTACGTGTAACACTAACAGAGGGGAGAACATAGGATGTTATTTCGCTACCGCGCGTGGGATGGTACCCAAGAAATCGACCCCCTCACTGCCGAAGAGCTCCTCGAAGCCCTCGCTGATGAACTCTTGGATAACGACGATATTGAGACCGCCTTACGCAACATATTGCGTTATGGCGATCAAGGGATGCTTGACCACCGCATCGAAGGTATTCAAAAGCTTCTCGAACGTCTACGTGAGCAAAGGAAAGAACAGCTTCAGCAATACGACACGGGTTCGATCCTCGACGATATCGCCAGGCGTCTCGAGCAGATTCTTCAGCACGAGCGCGAAGCCATCGAAGAGCGCCGGCAGCGCGCCAGTCAGCAAGAAGGCTCCCCATCCCAGCAGTCACCATCAGCCACTACACAACCATCAACAACAGATCCATTGCCAGCAAGCGCCCCCGATCAACCCTCATCCACCAGTGCGAGCCCTACTGATTCGAGCTCGTCCTCTTCGCCGGTTGATCAGCGCATGCGTGATGTCCTGCGCCGTTTAGCCGATCAAAAAGAATCGGAGCTCAATCAGCTACCACCAGATGTTCCCGGCCGTATTCGCCAGCTCCAAAATTACGAGTTCCTAAGCCCCAAAGCCCAAGAAGAGTTCCAGCAGTTGCTTGATGAGCTTCGTGGCCAGATGGCCAGACAGTACTTCCAAGGATTGCAACAAGCTATCCAAGGTCTCACCCCTGAAGACCTTCAACGGCTCCGCGACATGGTCCGCGAGCTCAATAAGCTCCTCGACAGCGCCCTCCAAGGCCAATCGCCTGATGCTTCAGATTTCCTACAGAAGTTCGGCGACTTTTTCCCTGGCGCCAATAGCCTTGAAGACATTCTGCAGCAGCTCGCCCAGCGCGCCAGCCAGATGAGTGCGCTCATGAACAGCCTCTCTCGCGAACAACGTAGCCAGTTGCAGCAGATGCTCGACTCCCTCTTCCGCGACGACCGTCTCCAATGGGATATGGCGCGATTGGCCGCCTCCCTCAACCAGCTTCTACCCCGAGAAGCACGTGGGTACCACTTTTCTGGCGACGAATCCCTCAGCCTGCGCGAAGCGCTACACCTCATGGAACAGCTCCAACAGATGGATACTCTTGAACAGCAGTTGCAGCGAGCTCAACGCCAAGGAGCTAATGTTGTTGATCCGGAGCTCGCCGAACGAACCTTAGGCCGCGAAGCGCGTCAGCAGCTCGAACAAATGAATAGCCTCGCCCAAATCTTAGAAGATGCCGGCTTTATCCGGCGCCGCGGCGACCGCTTAGAGCTTACCGCTCGTGGCGTCCGCCGTATCGGCCAGAAAGCTCTCCAGGAAATCTTCACCGAGCTCAAGAAAGATCGCCTCGGCAATCACGACGTTGCCACCCAGGGACGCACTGGTGAACGCAGTGACAATGCGAAAGTCTATGAGTTCGGCGATCCTTTCCTCCTCGATTTGCAAGGCACCATCCGCCATGCCATTCTCCGCCAGGGTCCTCAAATTCCCGTTCAACTCCAGTCAGACGATTTCGAGGTTTACCGCACAGAACATCGCACCGAAGTCTCTACCGTTCTCATGATCGACCTCAGCCGCTCGATGCTCTACAACGGTTGCTATGCCGCAGCCAAACGCGTCACACTCGCT
>JAMDCW010000140.1 GCA_023489405.1 Chloroflexota bacterium | reverse complement strand
TAGGGATAGCGCATTGGCGGCTTCTTCCATGGTGGAGATGTTAGGGGCGCTAGATGCTTCACCGACGAGCGCTTGAATGAGGTGGCCCGCGAACCCTAGGGGGTCCTGGGGTGTGATCTCTACTTCGTAACCGCTGAGGAGGCGGAGCATACGTAGTCCACCGGGGCGCATACCGGCGAGCCAGAGTGCTACGCGGGCAGAGGCGGCAGCGAGCTGATCGACCTTTTCACCGCCCGATTGGTAGAGCTCCGTTGCTTGTTCTCGCAGGCTTTTGATTGTCTGGAGAACGACCTGTTCGAGGAACTCGGGGGGCTGTCCTTCTCCACCTGAGGAATGCGGTGGTGTCATCTCAGTCATCATCTTGCCTTTCGTTGTACTACTCCGGAGAGAGGATAGAAGATCCTTCGAACCTCTCGTATCACAGTGTGACGGCCAGTTGGGTGAGCTGGTGGGCTCCTTGGGAGGTGACGTGTATCACCTCTTCGGTTGTTACGCCGATGCCGATTGGGTCGAAGAGGCCTGGCTCAAGGCAGAGCACTTCGTTTTCGACGAGTAGTTCTGGATTATCACATAGCAGCAGCGGTTCCTCGACTGTTTCCAAGCCTATACCATGTCCGCTGCTACGGGCGGCGAAGGATTCCACACCGGCAGCAGCGTAGACCTGGCGGGCTGCCTGGACGGCGGCGGCGACCGATGTTCCGGGGCGTACGTGGGACCGCATAGCGGCGATAGCTTGCTGGTTGAGCGCATAGCGCTCACGAATGAGCGCACTGGGCGATCCACAGACGGTGGTGCGATTGATGTCAAAGGCGTAGCCGTGTACGGCACCGATGGCGTCGAGGACGACGGCGTCACCATTGGCGATCTGGCGGTCGGTTGCTTGAGGCCAGCGGGACCCCCAGGCGCTATATGGGCCGGAGTGGACACGGAAGTACCGGACAAAATCTGCTCCGGCACGTAGACAAGCCGCTGTACCTTGAGCGCTTACCTCTCGCTCGGTGATGCCGGGGGCTACGATATCAAGAGCGGCGCTGAGCCCTATTTCTGCGATGCGAATTGCTTCGATGAGCAGGGCGCGCTCGGCGGGACTTTTGACACGCCGTTGTTTTCTTACGAGATCATCGGCAATCGTGAAGTGGGCTGAAGGTAGCGCTTCCTGCAAGAGGAGCCAAGCTGCCCATGGAAGCAGGTCTGAACCGACGATACCTAGCGTGTGCCAAGCTGGGTGGTTGCGGAGGTAGGCGTGCACTGCGCCGAAAACGTCGGGTGCGGGGTGGATCGCGTCGATAGGGATGAGGGGGCGATGTATCGCTGGGTGATCGACGATGAGCAGCGGTTCGTGGCTAACCGGGAGGATAAGGACGGCATGGCCTGTTCCGCGCTGTGTGGGTAGGAAAGGGGCTGTTGGAAATGGCGGAAAGTGATTCGTGAGGTAGGCAAGATCGCCAGGACGTTCGAAAAAAGGCCGGCCGACGACGAGCAAGCCGTCATAGCCGGCCGCTTGGGCGGCGTGACGGGTACGTTCTAAGCGCCTGGTCACTTCTGAAGCGGCGATAGCTAGAGTGGATGGACTGAGCTCTACGCTGCCATCCATGGGTGATTCGGGCGCCTTTCCGCTATGAAGTAAGGTACTCTGTCTGACAGTATACGTGTGTTATTGGTGGTAGAGGTTGTGATGAGATAAATGGATACAGGGAAGCCAAGGTCACGTGCGGAGGAGATTCTCGGCTTATTTATCGATGATCAAGTTGACTCTCGTGAGAGATCACGCACGAGTATCAGGTGCGCCGCCTCATTTTCTCCGCAAAGGGCCTCCTGTCAGAGGCTCAAATAGCGGTATTACAGCATTGCCTGGCCTTCACGGAGAATGTTAGGATTTGGTAACGATGAATGAAGGGAGGGACCTTCAGGATGGTCAGCGGTGGAGTGGCGATCTATCGTGCAAGATCCTTTAGTCTGCTCTTACAGTCGCTACGTGGATCGGTCTCGTCCTCTCTATGTGAATACTGGAGAGTACCGCTACCCGCCTGAGCCAGCCGGACCGTTTTTTCGTATCCTGGTCACATCGGATCATCCTGCAGATATTGTCCTGTGGGAGGATCTCCGCACTTTGGAGGTCCAGGTATTCACCCGATCTCCTGATCGGCCATGTGTCTTCCTCGGACTGGGTAATGATCTTCGCGCTCTAGGACGAGGGGTTCTGGATGATCCCGTACTGATCGCGGTGCGGGAGGGGAAAGAGCCCTATATTGCGCCGCTCGCTACTGTGGGCACGATCGAGTGGCAGTTGGTTTAGGAAAGGAACGGCCGTGTCTATGAAATCGGATCCCCCTACTGTTGACGTGCTTCCTCCACCTGACCCAGAGAGCGATCGTCTTCCTTTCGAGAAGAAGCTCACCATTCTGGCAGAGCTTGGTCAATGGCCCAAGCTCGAGCAGTTGGCGAAGGCCTATGGCTGGACCAGCCCTGAAGTGCGTGATTTTATGCATCGGCATTTGCCGAAAGCCGCCTGTGCGATGTGCGGGAAGACATTCTATAAGTATACACGGCGCGTCAAATACTGTTCGGACCGCTGCCGTCGCCGAGCAGCTAATGAAGGTATTCCGGGCTCTCACGCTGAGAGGCCGAAACCGCAAAGTCATCTGTCCCTAGAGCTACCGACAGAGGGTATGCAAGTATTGCTCGAGCAAGTAGCGAATGAGGAGAGGGAACGGCGGTATTACCTCGTTCAAATCGTCCGAGTGGGTGCTGGTGAGCACCAGGTGCTTCGCCAATGGTGGCGAGAAGGAGCAGTGCACCGGCAAACGGCTGAAAAACGTTTCAAGAACCTTGCTGATGCGTTAGAACTCTTCAATGGTACCAAGGAGCGCTGTTTGAGTCGCGGGTATTCTATTGTGGTGGTGGACAGTTCTCTGGAGTGAGAGGCGTGCTAGCTCAGAGGGCACACAGAGAGCGTGCGATTGTCAAGCGACGTTTTAAGAGAGGGAGCTATGGCGCGTGAGTGATGATCGCCCCATTGGCGTGTTCGATTCGGGTTTGGGCGGTCTCACAGTTGTTCGGCACCTCCTTCGCTTGTTGCCATCGGAGAGCATTGTCTACCTTGGAGATACGGCGCGTGTTCCCTATGGATCGCGAAGCCCCGAAACCGTGCGCAAGTTCGCACGGCAGGATGCCTACTTTTTAGCTGGGCATGGTGTGAAGTTCATCGTCATAGCGTGTAATACTGCATCGGCCCTGGCTGAAGAGGACCTGGCAGGGCGGCTGGCGATTCCCGTTCTTGGAGTGATCAAGCCGGGGGCGGCGGCGGCGGTACGACTGTCGCGAGGCGGCAACATCGGCGTGATCGGCACGCGGGGAACTATCTCGAGTGGCTCGTATCAACGGCTGGTCCGGCAATTGCTGCCGAGTGCGCGCATTACCGGCCAGCCGTGTCCATTATTCGTGCCGCTTGCGGAGGAAGGTGCTGCTTGTAGCCCGGCGGCGGCACTGATCGCTGAGGAGTACTTGGCGCTTCTGCAAGCGGCTCAAGTAGACACCCTCATCCTCGGATGTACTCACTACCCACTGTTGGAGCCTGTCATTCGCCAAACAATGGGCTCTAAAGTCATGCTGGTCGATCCGGGAAGAGCTCTGGCTGATCAGCTACGGTGCCGGCTGGAGGAGCTGGGACTTGAGGCGACCGGCCGGCGACCACCGTTCCATCGTTACTTTGTTACTGACTGTACGGCGCAGTTTCAGCCGCTTGCTGAATCGTTTCTCGGCGCACCACTCCTTGGCAGTGTAGAACAAGTAGACTTGGAATAGTATTCGTTTGTGGAGGGGGTCCACAGAGGAGGCTGCTGGCAAGCAAAAATGTATGAGTGGTCGTGAAGCTATGTCTACATTGGGGCTACATGGGTTACAGATCTCTCCACAGGGAGTGTTGGAGATTCTTTTTCTCGCTGCGATCGTATTTGCTGTGTGGACCGGATTTCAAAGTGGTTTTGTTGCGCAAGTAGCAAGTTTATTGCGACTTCTCGTAAGTTTTCTCGCAGCTAGTCGCTTTTTCCCTCAGTTGTCTCTCATAATACAGCAGATTTTTACACTTCCCCCTGTAGTAGGTAATATCTTGAGTTTTCTTACTATTCTTCTTTTCGTTTTACTAATCATGACGTGGGTTTATCATTTAATTTTACGGCCGCTCATTGGGCTGCTCCATATTACGCCAGGTCTTGGTTTACTGGATCGAATTCTTGGAGCGTTCCTTGCTATCGTCCAAGAGCTCTTCTGGGTAGCTGCGCTGCTTACTGTTATCTTGCTATTGCCTATCCATAGTGTATGGCAAGATGCCATCACTCGATCTCCGTGGGCAAATGCTCTTGTCGTTTCGCTCTCTTCGGTCGAACAGCAGTTGCAGCAACGGCTTGGTTCTTTGCAGGTTCCCTTGATCCCAAACCAAGGAGCACTCAATTTGCCAGCACGTGATACCGAGCGGACGCTTACCATGCACTTCCCTCGAGGTCTTCACCTGCAGGAGGATCGTGAAGCCGAGCGAACAATGTATGTGTTTGTCAATCAGCAGCGTACAGCGCGAGGTTTGCCACCGTTGGTTCTCGACCCTCGGCTCTCGGCGCTGGCACTCGCTCACAGTGTTGACATGTTTCAACGTAGCTACTTCGGTCACGTTACTCCGGCCTCATCAAAGCAAACTTTCCGAGTCGCATTGCCTTTGCCGTCAGCTCTGGTGTCGACTCCCGTACCATCCTCGACGGCCCCGGCGCCGAACGCCTCCTCGGTTCCCTCGGCCAGCGCGGCGAGGAAGGCCTCACGGACGGGACGCAGCTCTCGAGCGCGCAGCGCCGCGTCGATGCTGGGCACGCCCCGGCCGCCGAGCTCGCGCGCGAGCCCTGACCAGCGGCCCTTGTCGTCATCGCGAAGCACCGAGAAATCGAGGAAGACCTGGCAGCGGTAGGCGGCCAGCTCCGCGTACAG
>JAMDCW010000129.1:995-4985 GCA_023489405.1 Chloroflexota bacterium | reverse complement strand
CCTCTGCTGGGGCTCGGATTACCCCGTGGTGCGCCGCTTTCTCACCTACCAGCAAGCGCTCGAAGCGTTCCGCAGCTACTGCGACTTCGTTCCCCAAGAACACCATGCGCGGATCCTTGGAGACAACCTGTTCCGCTTACTCGCTTGAGGAGGCTGGGATGGCTGATCACGCTCCTGACATTCCCACCTCCGCTCAAGGAAGCAAACTCAACGTCCTCATCGTCTGCAACCGTTTTGTTCGTGAACACTACCTCAGCCCCCATGATCTCGAGCGCCTCCGCCCGGGGCGACGAGACGCTCTTCGATCTGCTCCCGCGCACCCTCGCAAATCGCCGGGGAGAAGAGGGAGGAGTATTCGTTGACTAGCATCGCCTCACCGCCTGTGCTACGCTCGACACTGGAGAACCTTGTGGGTAAGCATCTCGCGAGGAGACCGGACTTGCCACATCCCAAAGTAGAGACCTAGGCACGGAGCAAAGAGGAGGCATCGCCCTCATGAGCACACTACCCTCGGCGCCGAGCATCAACCGCGAAGGCCTCAATGATGATCAACTGCGCCAGTTCTACGTCACGATGCTACGCATCCGCCGCTTTGAAGAAAAGGTCAAAGAGCTTTTCCTCGATGCCCGCCTCTATGGCAGCGTTCACCTCTATATCGGAGAAGAGGCAGTAGCTGCCGGTGCTTGTGCAGCATTACGTGATGGCGACGTCATTTCGAGCACACACCGGGGGCATGGCCACGGCATCGCTAAAGGGCTCGAGCTTGGCCCTATGATGGCGGAGCTGATGGGTAAGGCTACCGGCTATAACTTCGGCAAAGGAGGCAGCATGCACATTGCCTCGCTCGACCACGGCATGCTCGGGGCCAATGGCATCGTCGCTGCCGGAATTCCTATCGCTACCGGCGCCGCTCTCGGGTTTTGGATCCGTGGATCACGCGAAGTCGCGCTCTGTTTCTTTGGTGATGGCGGCGCCAACCACGGAGCTTTCCATGAAGGCATCAACTTTGCCGCGACGCTTAAACTGCCTGCCATCTTTCTCTGCGAAAACAACCACTATGCGCAGTACCAGCCGGTTACCCAAGATCTCCCTGTTTCCAACGTCGCCGACCGTGCCGCCGCCTATGGTATTCCCGGCGTCATCGTCGATGGCGCCGATGTCCTGGCGGTCTATGCCGCTACACGGCGAGCCGCAGAACGAGCACGTGCTGGGGAAGGGCCGACGTTGATCGAGGCGAAGACCTATCGCTTCGAAGGACATTTCCTAGGCGATCCAGAATCCTACCGTGCTAAAGAGGAAGTAGCGGCAGCGCGAACAGAGCGCGACCCTCTCACGCGTTTCGCCACCTTGCTCACCCAGCTTGGTCTAGCCGGTGCTGAGGATTTCCAGCGTTACGACGATGCCGTACGCCAAGAGGTCGCTGCGGCGGTCGCCTTTGCCGAAAGCAGTCCAGAGCCGTCGCCAGATCTGCTCCTCACCGATGTCTACGATGTCGATGGGCGGGCATGAGTGGCGCAATGAATATGCCAAGAAAGCAGCGAGTGTGATGTCAGAAGTGAGCTACTCTCAAGCACTCAATATGGCCTTGCGCGAGGAGATGCGCCGTGACCCTCGGGTCTTCTGCCTCGGGGAAGACATCAAAGAATCCACCTATGGCGTAACGCGGGGGCTCTACGAAGAGTTCGGGCCACGCCGCGTGATCGGCACGCCCATCTCGGAAACCGCCATTGCCGGGGCTGCCTTAGGCGCAGCGCTCGTTGGTATGCGCCCGGTGGCAGAGTTCATGTACATGACCTTCATGATGTCCGCGATGGATCAACTCGTCAATCAAGCCGCCAAAATGAAGTACATGTTCGGCGGCCGGGCGCTCCTACCCATCGTCTTCCGTACCATGGCAGGTGCAGGGCGCTCCAATGCCGCGCAGCACACGCAATCGCTGGAAACGTGGTTCGCCCACGCTCCAGGATTGAAGGTCGTGATGCCATCGACCCCTTATGACGCCAAAGGGCTGTTGAAGACCGCCATTCGTGATGACAATCCTGTCATCTTCATCGAAAATAAGCTCCTCTATGCGACGGCGAAGGAACAGGTACCAGTTGCAGAGTACACGATTCCTTTTGGACAGGCGGCGGTGCGCCGTACTGGTGAACACGTGACCATCGTCGGCCTCCAGCGTATGGTCGAGATCGCCCTTGCCGCTGCCGCGGAGCTAGCGAGTGCGGGCATCGAAGCAGAGGTGATCGATCCGCGCACACTCGTGCCGCTCGATCTCGACACGATCGTCGCATCGGTGCAAAAGACCCATCGTCTCATCGTCGTTCACGAGGCGCACGAGCGCATGGGTGCCGGCGCCGAAATTATCGCCCAGGTCGTCGCTCATGCCTTCGACTACCTCGATGCGCCGCCGCAGCGGATCGCCAACCCGAACGTGCCGACCCCTTTCAACCGTATGCTCGAAGAGCTCTCTATTCCTTCGGTCGCTCAGGTGGTCGCCGCGGTACAGTCTCTGCTTTCGTAGGAGGAAGATTCGATGGCGATTCCGGTGAGGATGCCGCAGCTCGGGGTCACGATGACCGAAGCCCGTCTGCTCCGCTGGCTTAAGCCGGAGGGTAGCGCCATCGCTGCCGGTGAAGCCATAGCAGAGATCGAAACTGACAAGCTGCTCAGTGAAATACAGGCACCGGCTCAGGGGGTGCTTCGCCGTATCATCGTCTCCGATGGCGCCATGGCGCCTGTTCACGGCCTCCTCGCGGTCATTGCAGACGCTACCGAGTCTGAAGACGCCATCCAAGAGCTACTCCGTGAGAGCAAAGGACACCCCCTGTCAGAGATACTGATCCAGCAACGTATCCAACCGCCGGCACCACAGTCCTCGACACCGCCCCGCCGTATCACTCCTCTAGCGCGCCGGCTTGCTGAAGGGCTTGGTGTCACACTGGAGCAGGTTACCGGCCAGGGTCCCAGCGGTCGCATCACCGAAGCCGATGTTCGGTCTGCCGCGCGCGCTCAGTCACCTCCAGGAAGCCGCGGATGGGTGCGCGCCTCGCCGTGGGCGAGACGCCTCGCGCGCGAGCGTCGCATCGATCTCACGATGATAGCCGGCAGCGGACCGGAAGGGCGTGTGATAGGGCGAGATGTCCTTGCAGCATCTACGCCGCCGCCTCCCAGCGCGGCGCAAAGGGCATCGGGGCTGAGACGGCGGGAAACGATCCCGCTCGATACCATCCGCCGCACCACTGGCCAGCGTCTCCGAAAGAGCCTCGATGAGAGCGTGCCTGTCACACTCACGACCGAAGCGGACGCTACGGCGCTGGTAGAGCTGCGCAACCACTTACTCCCCACAGCCCGTGTCTACGGTCACCCGCAGCCTACCTATACCGATCTCTTGGTCCATCTCGTCGCCCGAACCCTCAAGAATCATCCGCTGCTCAACAGCAGCATCGTCGGTGATGAGGGAACGGCGGCGATTGCCTACTGGGATGAGGTCAACATCGCCGTTGCTGTCGCTACCGATCGCGGCCTGCTGGCGCCGGTCATCCGCGAAGCGGATCGCAAGCATGTCGATCAAATCTCCCAGGAGCTCGCGACGCTCTCGACCCAAGCCCGGAACGGCACGCTCCCGCTCGATGCGCTCGGCGAAGGCACCTTCACAATCACCAACTTGGGGCAGCTCGGCATCGACGCCTTCACGCCAGTCATCAATCCTCCCCAATGTGCGATCCTCGGCATTGGACGCATCGTTCCCCGCCCTGCGGTCGTGGACGGTAGCATCGTCGTACGCCAGAGCATCACGTTCTCGCTCACCTTCGACCACCGTATCCTCGACGGCTGGCCCGCGGCTGCGTTCCTGCACGAGCTCACCGAAGCGCTCGATCGTCTGTTGGAACGGTCAGCGAGCGACTGGTAGCTTCACCGGGTGAAAGCAGACCATCGTTCGCAGGCTCGCGGCGGCGATAGCGCCAGGCTAGGCGTACTCCCTGAGCCAGCGGC
>JAMDCW010000129.1:0-985 GCA_023489405.1 Chloroflexota bacterium | reverse complement strand
GAGAACGTGGAAGACGGGGAAGAGGATACCCATCGCAACAGGAATCAGGACAATATTGTAGGCAAAGGCCCAGAACAGCCCTTGTTTAATCGTGGCCACAGTACGCCGCGACAGGATGATCGCGGTGGCGATGCCTCGCAGATCGCTACCGATGAGCGTGATATCCGACGCCGCTTTCGCCACGTCGGCGCCGGCTCCCATCGCAATGCCGAGGTCGGCCTGGGCAAGCGCTGGGGCGTCATTGATACCATCCCCGACCATAGCGACGACTCTGCCGGTTTTTTGCAACCGCTGGATGTGGAGCGCCTTTTCTGCGGGCAATACCTCGGCCAGGACCTCTGCTATTCCTGCTTGCCGCGCAATCGCCGCCGCTGTCGCCCGATTGTCTCCTGTCAGTAATATCACCGAAAGTCCGAGTCCCTGGAGCGTTCCTACGATTTCGCGAGCCGAATCCCTCAGCGTGTCAGCGACACCGAGGAGCCCGATGAGCTGATCATCCCGCGCGATGAGGAGCGGCGTCACACCATCGGCGGCCAAAGCGGCAAGCTGTTCCTGCGCAGCGGTGTCAGCGATTCCGGCCTCTTTCAGCAGGGCAACATTGCCTATGACGAGACGGTGGCCGTCTACGATCGCTGTAACGCCTTTGCCCGCTACTGCACGGAAATCGTGATTCGGGAGTAGCGATAGCCGGCGGGCACGAGCTGCTTGGATCACTGCTTGACCATAGGGATGTTCCGATCCCACTTCTGCGGAAGCAGCAAGCTGAAGAAGGTCCTCTTCACTCATCTGGACCAGGGGGAAAATGCTGGTGATCTCTGGCTGGCCTTTCGTAATCGTCCCTGTCTTATCCAGGACGATCGTATCGATACGGCGAGCCGCCTGGAGCGCTTCACCTCCACGAATGAGGACACCTAGCTCGGCGGCCTTCCCGGTACCTACCATAATTGCCACCGGGGTCGCCAGGCCCAAAGCGCAAGGGACTCGG
>JAMDCW010000103.1 GCA_023489405.1 Chloroflexota bacterium | reverse complement strand
ACTCCTTTTCCACACCATTCTTCTCGCTGGCGGTGCCGATGCGCAAGAACTCGTATTCGTTGGCTTCTTCACCCAAGCCGAGCGTGAGGGTGAAGTTGTGGTAGCGTTTGAGGGACGCGCGGGTGGAGATTGTGATGAGCGCTGGGAAGCAGGGAGATTAGCCGTTTGTGGAAGGTAGGATGGGGAGAAGATCGGAGGACTTACTGATGCCCTTCGCTTTGCTAAGGTGTCTCCGCCAAGAGCTTGCCTCCTTGAGATCAAGACCATATCAATGAAGCATAGCATGGACATTTAGACCTCCCATCCGCTATAACTTGGCAGAAGGTCAACCTTCTACACGTGGTTCAGACGCTCGAAGCATTGCAATGAAGCTAAACCATTTGCGCGTGCGCTCTGGACGCGATCGCGTACCCAGCATTCGGCATCCTCCGATAAACGCAGGCGCTCCGGCGCAGTGACGATGGAGCTCCCGGTTGCAAATCGACTCCTCCAAATCTACATTGCTGCGTTCTCCTCGGCATCCTGGAACCGAAATTGATTGTGGGCTCTCCACTGGAGAACATGGTGACCTGGAAGCTCTTGCTGCTGCGCTCAGGGAGGTCGCAACATGTCTTGCTAGCCTTCTTTTCGAATTGTCGGAGACTTTTGCTTCGGATCTGGCTGGAGGTGACGGAGAACTGCCAGCCAGGTGCTGCACGCTTCGCCTCCAGAAATCGCCTGTGGCGGTGGTATCACATGGGTGAGTAGGCGTGCCCGTGGATGCGATCCCTCATTTTGGCGCGAGGTCGAGGAAGCTGAAGGGCGGTGACTGGACATCCCCGTGGTGTCCCATGCTGCTGATACCGCTGAAGTCTGTGCTGCGTTGGAGCGGGACTTGGGGGGTGGGGAAGCGGGAGTGTGTGCAGCGATACGATGCACCGCGCTGAGAACTGCTTCCCGATTTCCGCCGAGGAGTATGTAATTGCGCTGCATATTCACACTTCAAGATCATTACGGAGTTCAACTTCACGGTATCGTCACTTTCCTGCCTAGGCCATGCAGCTGCTCTCTCCACCTGTCTCCTAGGTGGCAACCCGGTTGCGATCTGCCCCGCTTTTGGCGTGCCTTCCCTCTTCCACCCAGCGCTGTCGCTTCGGCGGGACACCATCATATTCACTACTCGATCAGACATCCCTGCCGTGGGGGCTCTATGATAATCTACACGTCTGCTTTACGGCTGGGCAGCATCGCTTGTCGACATGGTGGGAGGATGCGGGACGGCTGTCGCTTTGGTGTCCCAAAGTGGGTGCAGATGATGAGGCGGCGGCGGCGGCGGAGGAAGCTGCATAAAGCGCAACTTCCGAAAATTGCTGTCATTGAGATCTTGTGCGACGATCAGGGCAGTAGGATGCAGGCGCTGAGCACAGCTTTACTCTAGCGAATGTCGATGCAACGGGACAGCCAGATGTACTGGAGGTCCGTTTGGGAGTACCAGGCGGAAATCTGGGGCCACAAGAGTCCTGTATTAGGTGAAGCATGACGAGAGGCTTAAGCTATCAAGATCAAAAAATCTCATCTCCCACCAGGCCTTCCTGCCTTCTTCTGGTCAAGACAGCTCCAATCGCCGCTTTGACCTCTGGATCATTCCGCATTGTATTCTGCACCAGCCATTCCTTCAGCGTCGCTTTCAGCTCCCTCTTGCCTTCCTCTCCCTCGGCGAACGGCGTCAGTTCCAAACCCATCAACCTCGTCACTTCCTGATCCGTTGCATGGCCGAGTACGCTCAGTCGGTCCATCAACTTCGGATCGACATTCTCGTCCGTGCCTGCTAGAGTATCGGGGCCTTTCAACACCGGGCCAAGCTGGGATAGCGCGATGAAGAACGCAACTGCGATTCTCCGCAGCAACGTGAGCATCTGAAAAGGCAAATAAGGCGCCCTCAACCCAGTTCGGACGAGCAAGGGATTGACAAAGTTCGTCAGCAGTCGCGGAAACTCGGGCCGCATGATCGTCTGCGCCTCCACCACAAACAATCCGGCCATGACCAGATACCGCCAAAAACGCCCTTGCTGCAAGTAGCCAAGCATGCCGAGCAGGACCAGCACGCCACCTGTGCCGACATAGTACATAGCTGTCTCCGTAAGTCCGGCTGTGACAACGTCCTTGATCGTCTTGGCCGACTGCGTGGCAAGTATACACGGACCCAGCCGATCATAAGCGAACCTTCTCGCGGGGTCTATGAGCGTATCCCTCGCCAGCTTCAGATGCACGTAGAAGGCATCAGCCTTCGCCCTATCCCCTGCGGAGGTCGACGAGGAAAGCTTGTCCGGATGAAACTTAACAGTCAATTTCCGGAAATGCGATTGCAAGTCACCAGTGGATATCGAATGAGGCACACCAAGATCCCGGTAGAAGTCTCCAGCTCGCCGGAGCTGCCAATCGGCTTCATAGACCGTGTAGACGAGGTAGGCCAGGATGACGCAGACGAAGATGCGGCGACGGTCTTTGGTGAAGCGGGGAGAGCCGGGAGCTGGCTTAGGGTCGCCAGCGCGGATGAAGATTGTGTAGAGCGCTGTTTGAAGGTAGCCAGTCGCGAGATTGGGGAGGAAGTACCAGCCAGCGAAAGTAAGTAGGTCGTTCGCCATCCCGGCGAATGTTCGGTGAAATTGACTCGGGTGTCAGACTGAGGGCTGCGTCAGCCGTGGTAGGCGCGTCATCCGATCTCGTGGTGTCTTCAACTAGCTCCGCGGGATACAAATGCCAAAAGAAAAACCGTATGCGGTTGACGGGATCAGTAGAACGGACGATGTTGGGTGGATGTCTGTAGCAAAATGCAGCGCGAGTCAAGCATATTTTAAGCCTCAACGGATCGGCCAACGGCCCGGCGCCTCAGCTCCGGCAGTGACCGGGCTGGGTGGGAGGCAAAAGTCGTGCCCGCGCCCGCAGACAAAAAAGTTCCCGATGCGCTTCGCTTGCCGGCACTTGCCATTGCGATTGAAGACAGGCACGCCGAACGCTCTCCGTACTCGCCGCATACTTCCAAATCAGTCGCGGCCATGGCCACAACCTTGTCTCCCGTCGGTACGCCGGAGACGCCGACCATGGCGAAGGCGAAGAAGAGCAAAGGCTCGACGGACAACAGCGTCAAGAAGCGGAAGAGGGAAGAGCATCTTGTAGATGGCGCTGCAGCAGACGATGGACGCTCGGCGAAGAAGTCGAAGAAGGAATCGAAGACGCGAAAGTCTGGTGGCGTGGAAGGGGCCCGGCCAGCATCGAGGCAAGGTCATGGTGCAGAGCGGAGACCGAGTGCGGAGGTAGAAGAGACAGCAGATGGAGCAGGATCAACGCAACCAAAGAAGGCGAAGAAGGACCGCCGTAGCGCTATTATTGATGCGGACGTCCCCTCGGCGCAGCCTGGAGCTTCACGAACATCGCAACCAGCAACGACCGGAGCCAAAGCGACTGATCCCGAACAACGCCTCATTGAAGCTACACCCTGGACCTCCGTCACATCCACACTCTACCTCGCTCTTTCGCCCTGCGCAAACGAGTTCCCGCTGGAAGGCCTTATAGCGGAACATATCTCACCATTGTTACTACAGTACTATCCACCTCTCCGTGGCGTCGTGATGAGCTTTCAGAACGCACGTCTCTCCGAATCGCCGCCAGATGGCAAAGGTGCGGACGACGCAGGCTCGGACATTGTACTCAGCAAAGCCGTCAACGAGTACGCCGTCACTTTCACATACCTCACTGCGGAGTTTCTGCTCTTCCGGCCTAGGAAAGGTGCTTGGCTGGAGGGCTATGTATCGCTGCAGAATCCGAGCTTACTAGGCTTGCTGTGTTACAATTACTTCAATGCGGCGATCGAGCGGTCACAATTACCCAAGGACTGGAGGTGGGTGGAAGATCCAACCGATTTCGGAGTGACATCGACGAAGCAAGGGAAGGATGGAGGTGGGTACTGGGTGGATGGGGATGGGCAGAAGGTCGATGGCAGACTGGTTTTCAAGGTGCGGGACTTCGAGGTGGCGGCAGCGGAGGGAGGTGGCGGCAGCATAAGCATCATAGGGACGATGCTTGCAGATGGAGAGAAGGGCGCTGCAGAGCCGTCAAGCAGCAGTGCGGCGGTCCGGAAACGGAAGTGAAGATATCTCCTTCTATGAGGCTTGCGCGCTCTCAAGTACTATCACACAGGATTCAGTTCGCCTTTGTTGCAGGCAAGATTACGGCTCGACCTGGCCCCTCGTGGACGACAAGTGCTACGCGGCATTGTAGCAATATGCTGCTTGAAAGAAGGCGCCCAACGGTTCGGATCAAGCTTGAAGTCTGCGCGACAATCAAGTGGTCTGCCTGGCGGTAAAGCCCGCTTTTCCTTCCATTGCTCTTTTACCGTGAACCTTGAGCACAGTCCTGCTCCAGAGCATGTTGCAAGTTGAGTATCCATCTGTCTTCAAAGGGCTTTAGGCAAAAGCAGCTAAGCTCTCCCTTTGGCGCGTTCAACTGGATCTCTCTTTCATCCTCGCAATTCACTTCAGATTCACCGACGCCTCCATAGTGGAAAGTCATATCCAATCTCGACAACATGAGGCTCACAACCATCCTTGGCCTAGCTGCCGCCATCCTCACCACCCTCGCCGTCCCGCCTCCCGTGCCCTTAGCCAGCGCCAACGCCGCCGAGTCCCTTGAGGCCAACACTCATAGCCATGGCCACAAAGCTCGCTTCAAGGCGATATTGGAGAAGCGCGGCTGGCCCTTCAACGATTGGAATGGCTGCGATTCCCCGCCCGAGAACATGGACGAGTATGAGTGCAAGCAGTTGTGCCAGCGATGTAGGAGGTTCCCGTTCATTTACTACTGCGAGTGCGTTTACGCTGAAGAGTAAGTCGACATATACTTACCTCTTCAGCTCTCCGCTGACGTTGAACGTATAGGGACGCCAGGAAGGGAGATACACGCTGCGATGGCTTTGAGTGTGGCGAAGGCGAGGATGCGGCGGGTGAGAATCAGACGGAGGTGGCGAGGATGAAAGAGAGATCCAGTTGAACGCGCCAAAGGGAGAGCTTAGCTGCTTTTGCCTAAAGCC
>JAMDCW010000044.1 GCA_023489405.1 Chloroflexota bacterium | reverse complement strand
AAGATGCGCGGGCGTAAGCTTGGTATCCTCCACGTCTTCCGCGATGTTACGCGCGAGCGAGAGCTCGACCGCCGCGAACGCGAGTTTCTCGCCGAAGTCACCCACGAGCTGCGCACGCCGCTCACGTCGATCAAAGGCTATGCCGACCTCCTCATCGCCGAAGAGCTGAGCCCTGAGGAGCAGCGTGAATGCCTGGAAATCATCCAGCGCAGCGCTGCGCGTATGACCACATTGATCAACGATCTCATCGACCTCTCACGCTTGGAGCTTGGGCAAGTGAGCTTCCACATTTCCTTTGTGAACGTATCAAAGCTCATTCATCTCGTTACCGAATCATTGCGCCTCCAGTTCCAAGAGAAACAGCAGAAGCTTACGCTTTCACTGCCCAATAATCTCCCTCCCGTCTGGGCAGATCCCGATCGTCTCACCCAGGTGTTCACTAATCTCCTCGTCAATGCCCATCGCTATACTCCTGCCGGTGGGAAAATAGCCGTCAGGGCCGGGCAGGATGGCGACAGGGTACGCATCCAGTTCATTGACAATGGCATCGGTATCAGCGCTGAAGACCAGGTACACCTCTTCTCGAAGTTCTTCCGCGTCCGTAGTCAATCCATAGCGAACATCCAAGGCAGTGGTCTTGGCTTGGCGATCACGCACTCTCTCATCGAACGGCTTGGTGGAACGATCACCCTCGATAGCACGCTAGGCGTTGGTTCTACGTTCACCGTCACCTTACCGACAGCTCCCCCTCAACCAATTCCTCAACCTTGATGTTTCAGGTCATCGTCCGAAGTGGATGGTGTGCTATAAATGTCCTGCTTCGACAGAGAAGTATGGAGTGAATAGTGAAGCCGTCCGTCGCTCTCGACCTTAAACGAAGCGCTGTGCGTGAGGCGACCGGTCGCTTTCGCACCGCTAACCCGCGCATCTTCGGATCGGTGCTCCACGGCGCCGATCAAGACGGTAGCGATCTCGATCTGCTGGTGGATGCGCTACCCAGCGCAACGCTGTTCGACCTTGGCGGCTTGCAGGCCGAACTGGAAGACCTGCTTGGCGTTCATATTGATCTGCTGACCCCTGGCGATCTGCCGTTGAAGTTCCGCGATCAGGTTCTCGCCGAGGCACAGCCGGTATGAGCGAGAACTGCCTCCTTGATTACCTCGATCACATGCATCAGGGATCACATGCATCAGGCCGCGACGGATGCTTGCAGCTTCGTCGAAGGCTTGAGCAAAGAAGAGTTCCTTGCAGACAGGCGCACCCAGCAAGCCGTCATCATGAGTCTCATCATCGTCGGCGAGGCCGCGACGAAGGTGATGGATCGGTACGCTGAGTTTGCGGAATCGCATTCGGAAGTGCCGTGGCGCAGCATGCGGGATGCGCAACCGGATCGCCCACGGTTACTTCGACATCAACCTCGATATTGAACATGTCTGTTGCCACAAGCTACGCAGCCATTGCGCTTCGGGCAGCACGCGCTCTCGAGAATCACCATCACTGGCTAGCTATTCTGGGGTACACTCCACACCAGTGGTAAGATAGCTATCAGCGTGAGCGCCTATGAGACGAGAGTGAGGCCGGAGCTGACGGAAGCTGTTGCTCCTCGCCACACGCATTGCTATTTGTTGCGCAGAACCTCGTACGTATGCCATGCCGCTGTTGCTGGCCTGCCTAAGCAGGGCCTCATGCTCTTCGATGTACGTACTCTGCCAGAGTCTCAAGGACCAAAACTGTGAACCGTCAAAACTACCTCAATTGGATACGCCGCTGGCTTTGGTTGTGGATATTAGCCGCCTTAGTCAGTGGTGCTGTCGCCTTCCTTGTCAGCAAGAGAACGCCTCCAACCTATACCGCGACAGCGACATTGCTGGTCAATGCTACGGCTCAGCCTAACTTGCTCACCTTGGGCGATGTCCAGCTCAGCCAGAGTCTCACGCTCACCTATAGCAAGCTCATCACAGAAACTCCCGTGCTTCAGCAGGTCGTCCAGCAGGGGCGTCTCCCGATGAGCGTGATCCAGCTCCAGCATGATATTAGTGCCAATCCTATCGCCCAAACCCAGCTCTTTACCGTCACTGCTTCCGGACCGACACCACAGGAAGCTGCCCACATCGCCAACCTCACGGCGCAGGTTTTTACCCAGCAGCAGAACCAGCGCATCAAACTCGGCCAGGACTCTAATGCCATCAGCGTCGTCGAGCCGGCATCGCCTCCCCAATTTCCCTCTTCTCCGCATGTTTTGTTGAATACCCTCATCGGCGTTGCCGTCGGCTTTCTCATCGCCTTCGGTATCGTAGCGCTCATCACCTATTTCGATGACAGTATTGCCACGGAAGAAGATCTCGAGTTGCTAGATCTGTCACTGCTCGGTGTCGTGCGCCGCGACCCCACGCATGCCGCCGTCAAGATCGAAGATGGCAAAATTCAATCGGATAACCGTTTCAGTGAAATCTTCCGTGTGGTACGCGCCAATGTGGAGTTTGCCATCGCGCCGAGCCAGGCACGGGTACTCATGGTGACCAGCGCCGAAAAAGCCGAAGGTAAAACGACGATTGCGACTCGCCTCGCTCTTGCCTTCGCCGAAGCCAATAAGCAGACAATTCTCGTCGACGCCGATCTACGTCTGCCTCAAGTCCATCGGGAATTCGGCTTGGAAAATCGCTTTGGTCTCACATCGATCTTAGTCAACGTTTCCTCTCGCGACACCACTCTCGAAAACTACATTCACGCTACCCCGCAGCCTAACCTCTGGGTAATGACCTCGGGTGCTGTACCGCCGAATCCTGCGGAACTCCTCCATAGCGACGCCATGTCCATCCTCATCGATACCCTCCGCGAGCGCTTCGAAATCGTGATCCTCGATACACCTCCGGTCCTCGCTGTGGCCGATGCCATGACTCTAGCCTCCAAAGCCGGTGGCATCGTCTTCGTCCTGGAAAATGGCCGGGCCAGATTTACGACCACCCGAGAAGCGCTGACTCGCCTGCGGCGTTCGAATACCCCATTGCTGGGAGCGGTGATGAACAAAGTCGCCCGTGATAGCGGCAGCTATTATTACTATTACTCATACGACGGCTATTACGACAACACCGAAGCGGCTGCGCGTGGCAAAAAACGTGTGAGTCCTCGCGCCACCTAGCTCCTCCAAACACCGCTTCTTTTCGATCTTTTCCATCCTGCCCAGTGGCCTTTCGGCGCGCACCTGAGCGGGCAAATTGTCTACGTCTAGCACCAGCGTCGGTCAGATCCCTTTGCTTCCTGGATCCCGATGGCGGTGCAGAATTGAGATGCCTATGCAATGGATGCGTGGAGTGAATGGACGTGACGAACGGCGGGATTCCCGGAGCGTGCTATGAGCTTCCCAGGAATGAGCAGAGCGCAGTGGAACAGCAGGCGAAAGCGAAGGAAAGGAGGCCAGCGAGCTATTACCTCCCAAGCTCTGCGCTCGAGGCGCTGGCCGGCTGCAGCCCTAGCGCCGCTGCCTGGTCCTGAAGCGCTGCCCTCACGGTGCCAATATGCTCATCCAGATCTACCCCCAGCTCCACCGCTCCTTGAATGATGTCTTCTCGACTCACAGCCCGTGCGAAGGCCTTATCCTTCATCTTTTTGCGCACCGAGCTCGGTTCAACACCGATGAGATTCTTGGTAGGTCGCACATAGGCAACTGCCATGAGAAACCCGACGAGCTCATCACAGGCGAAGAGCGCCTTGTCCAGAGGAGAAATCCGGGGAACACCCAGATACTCTGCGTGCCCTTTGATAGCATGGATTACCTCCTCCGGATATCCCAGCACCTCCAGCAGCCGGCAGCCCCACAGCGGATGCTCGTCCGGTGTCGGATGCTCTTCGTAGTCGAAATCGTGGAGGAGACCCGTAACCCCCCACAGCTCTTCGTCTTCTTCGAAGTAGCGCGCATATGCTCGCAGCGCCGCTTCGACACCAAGACAATGCCGGCGCAAGCTTTCACTCTTTGTATGCTGCGTCAGTAAATCCCAAGCAGCTTCCCGATGTGGCAAAGGCACGATACCCTCCTCTCTCTCGCTCCTACGCGCTCGCTGCAGCCGCCACCTGTTCGATGAATGCCTCATGCAACGTCCGCACCGCCGTATCGACATCCCTATCGTCGATCAGACAGGTAATACGAATGTCAGACGTAGTAATCATCTGGATGTTGATCTCCGCATCACGAAGGGCGCCGAACATCGTGGCCGCGTAGCCCGGATGCGTCTGCATCCCCACACCGACGATCGAAATCTTACCAAACCCCGTGGCGGCATCGAGTATTGCCGCTCCGAGTGCTCCACGCACCGGCTCGAGCAGTCGCCGGGCTGCTGGAAGGTCTTCCGTGGCCAGCGTAAAGGACATGTCGGTGATGCCATCTCGAGAGACATTCTGGACAATGATATCCACGTTGATGCCCGCATCCGCCAGCGGTTTGAAGATCTGATAGGCTACCCCCGGACGGTCTGGAACGCCGACAACGGTGACTTTTGCCACATTGCGCTCACACACTACTCCGCTCACCCGGTTGAACTGTTCCATTACCCGCTCCTCATCAGTGAGGGCCCGGATCACCGTCCCGGAACCCATCGAAAACGTCGGCAAAACCACGAGCGGCATCCGGTATACCTGGCCCAGCTCGATGGCACGTGGATGAAGCACCTGGGCACCAAGCGTCGTCAGCTCCAGAATCTCTTCGTGACTGATCACATCGAGCTTCTGCGCTTGCGGCACGATCCGCGGATCTGCCGTCAAAATCCCTTCGACATCCTTGTAAAACTCGCAGCGGTCTGCCTTCAGCGCCACCGCCACCGCCACCGCCGATGAATCGCTGCCGCCTCGGCCGATCGTGGTAATATCCCCTTCCTCGGTGATCCCTTGAAAGCCGGTGATAATACAGACCTTACCGGCGTCTAGTTCCCGGACCACCCGTTCCGGATGCACCGCTGTAATGAGCGCTCGCCGGTGTCGGTCCGTCGTGCGTATCCCCGCCTGACTGGCCATCAATGAGACCGCGGGAACGTGCTGCTCTTTTAAGGCGATGGCCACCAACGCCGCCGCTTGCGTCTCTCCAGTTGACATAAGAACATCCAGCTCTCGCGGATCAGGCTCTGCGGCGAGCTGTTTCGCCAGCGCCTTAAAAGAGCAGCACGTTCCCGCGGTCTCATTGATGG
>JAMDCW010000007.1 GCA_023489405.1 Chloroflexota bacterium | reverse complement strand
ACAGTAGCGAGGAATTGATCCAGTTTTGTGTCGACAGCGCTGGTCACGTTCGTCGTGGTGGTTGTCGTGACTGAGACGACGGTCGGGATCGCCTTTAGGAAGGTAGGGGCCTGAGCGGTGGAGTGAAAGACGAGTACGATGACTCCGATGGCGATGAGTAGGACTATGAGGAAGACTGTTCTCACGGCAGGCGCCTGTGCGAATAGGAATCGTTCATCAACGTTTGAGTCCTTCTTCTAGTAACGTACGTGCAATGGGGGCGGCGACGTCAGCGCCTTCACCGGAATTTTCAACGAGCACGACCACTGCGAGCTGGGGATTTTGGGCAGGTGCGAAGCAGACAAACACCGCGTGCGGTTTTGCGGTGCCTCCTACTTGAGCGGTACCAGTTTTTCCGGCAACGGCTATGCCAGGAATGCGCGCATTGTACCCGGAGCCTGCATTGACGACTCCCACCATCATTTGAGTGAGGGTGGAAGCGGTTTGGGTGGAGATAGCGCGCCGCCATGGCTCAGGCGTGTGCTGATAGACGATGACTCCTTGCGGCGAGGTAGCGTGGTCGACGAGGTAAGGGGTCATGATGACGCCACCGTTGGCGATAGCTTCTGTAATGAGAGCGAGCTGGAGAGTAGTGACTTGGAGCTGACCTTGCCCGAAACCGGTACTTGCAAGCAATGGGCCTGTCCATGGGGCGCCGGCGTCTTTGAGGGTCGAAGGGGTAACAGGGAGGCCGATGGGTGGAACGGCGCCGAAGCCGAAGCGCTGGGCATAGCGCTCGAGCGTCTGGCTGCCCAGCCGGTAGGCGACTTGGGCATAGATCGCGTTGGCTGAGAGTTCTAGGGCGCGCTGGAAGGTGAGCTGGGGAGGGATTTGGGAATTTTCGCAGGAAATATGAAATCCCTGGATGACCCAGTCGCCAAAACATGTGAATTGAGAGGTGGGTGTCTCCAGACCGGTTTCGAGAGCGGCCGCAGCGGTTACAAGCTTGAACACTGAGCCGGGAGGATAGACCGCTTGTGTTGCGCGGTTGAGTAAAGGGCGGTAGGGATCGGCGACGAGTGTTTTCCATTTAGCATTGAGGTTATTGGGATCAAAGTAGGGTGTGCTTACCATAGCGAGGATAGCGCCGGTTTTGGGGTCGAGGACGATGATGGCGCCGCGATGCTGACCGAGGAGTCGGGCAGCGGATTGTTGCAGCTTTGCGTCTATGGTGAGGGTCAGGGCATCACCGCGCTGGAGGATCCCTAGCAACTTCTCGAGTGCTGAAAACCCTGGGACGACGCCTACTGAGCCGTCCAAGTACTGATTGAACGACGATTCGAGGCCGGTGCGTCCATAGCGGCTGCTATTGTAGCCAATGACCTGAGCAAGGCTTGGCAGCATATAGCGCTGGCTCACAGTTCCCTGGGGATGAGATTGATTGACGACGAGGGGAACCCCATTGCGATCGAATATTTCTCCTCGGAGGATGGTGCGTAAGGCGAGTACAGTGCGCGGATTACTCGGGCTATTGCCGATAGTGCTTGCCTGGAAGACTTGCCAGAAGACGAGGGTGAGTGACAAGCCAAAGAATCCGAGGAAGAGGATGCTGGCAAGTCTCAAGATGGCGCGAGAAGAGATCGCCTGCGTTTCGGGGTTAAGCTTCAAAGCGTGCCTGCCAGCGTCCTAGGCGCAAGACATCGCCATTTTCTAAGGCGAGCTCTGCTTGCACCTTTTTGCCGTTGATCCATGTGCCATTCGTGCTTCCTAGGTCACGTATCCACCAGTGCTCTTTCTTGAAATACATCTGGGCGTGGTGTCCGGATACGAATGGTTCTTGAATGACGAGCCGGTTGTCTCGGGCGCGGCCGATGGTGCAATTACCTTGAAGAGTGATGGTGAGGCCGGGTGGCAGCTCCAACAGCTCACTGTCGAGAACAAGGAGACGGGCGGTCTCTGTGGACTCGACGGTGCTGGTAGCTTCTTGGCGTAGTTCTGAGCGAATTGCCCGAACTACACCCCAGAGGAAGAGGTACAGCAAGAGCACTGCACTGGCGCGGAGAAGAAGGAGGAAAATCTGCTCAGTGGTCACTGTTCGATAACAAGCTCTACCGGACCAAGGGTGATATGATCCCCTGGCGTGAGGCGGCTGCGGACTATGCGCTCGCCATTGACAAACGTTCCGTTCCGACTTCCTACATCTTCGACGAAGAGGTCACCGTCCCAAAAGAAGCGAGCGTGATGGCGGCTAATCTGAGGGTGTTCGATGACCATATCGTTGTCATATTCTCGCCCGACCCGAACATCTCCCTGGTTGACTGAGACACGTTGCACCGCCTTCCCGCGATCGCGGAGCACTATAGTGAAGGGGTGCTGAGAGCCGGGCGTTCCGGGTGGTGTTGAAGGGAGTGTTGATGCTGAAGAGGTGGCCGGTGGAGGGGTGGGTTGGTTTAGGGAGGAAGGGGAGCCGGCTGGCATGTGCTCGTGAATTGCCGCTTCTGCGAGCACCTCACCGGCTTTTAGCTGAGGATCCTCTTCGAGGGTGATTTCGAGCTGGCCGAGGAAGATGAAGTTACGTCGCTGGGCTTCCTGTTCGAGATAGCGAGCGATTTCCAGGCGGAGCTCATCGAGGAAAGGGAAGAACTGCTGATAGTCCTTGCTGGATAGCTGGGCGCGGAACCAGTTAGGAGCATAGACTCGGTTGATACCGACGCGCTTATTGATGACGAGCTCTCTCGCGAGAAAGTGTGCTACTTCGACTGGTTGGAGCTTTCCACCGACGAGCCTGGTAAAAGGCTGTTCTACGGAACGTTGCAAGAGGTGTTCGAAGCGGATGAGGGACTTCCAGGGCATGGTCAGTAGGCCGAATCATCACGGAGGACACGCAATAGGGTAAAAGCGATAATCCGGAGGTCGAGCATGAGCGACCAGTTATCGACATAGTAGAGGTCATAGTGGGTGCGTTCTTCGATAGAGGTATCTCCTCGCAGTCCATTCACCTGAGCCCAGCCAGTCAGGCCACACTTTTCATTATGACGTTCCATGTATCGGGAAATATGCTGACGGAACTGTTCGACGTAGACGGGGCGTTCAGGCCGTGGACCGACGACGCTCATATCACCTAAGAGGATGTTGATGAACTGGGGTAGCTCGTCGAGCGAATAGCGACGTAGGATTGCGCCAAGCCAGGTACGCCGTTCATCGTCGAAGCGGGTCCAGCCAGGGCCAGACGCTTCGGCATCGGTGCGCATGGTGCGGAACTTGATGATATTGAAGCGGTAGCCGTTGTAGCCCACGCGTTCCTGCGCATAGAAGACTGGGCCCGGTGAGGTGATTTTCACCAAGAGGGCGATACATAGCATGAGGGGACTGAGGAAGATCAATACCCAGAGAGATATGAGGATGTCCATTACCCGCTTGACGATACGATTCCAACCGCGGAGTGCTCCGTGCTTGACCGTGATGAGCGGGACGCCAGCAAGCGCATCTACGGTTACAGGAGAAGTCATGAGCTGGAGGACGTCAGGAGCGACTTTGACGTCGATACCTTCAGAGGGGATACGCGTGATGATCTCGAGGATTCTTTCGTGGGAGGTAGCAGGGAGGGCGATCAGGACTTCGTCGGCCTGTTGAAGTGCCAGGATGCGTTCTAGGTCGTTGGTGGTGCCTAGCAGCGGTATGCCGTTGATTGGACTAGGCAGTTGGGTGTCGTCATCGAGGAAGCCGACAGGAAGATAGCCATACTTAGGGTTAGCTTTCATCCGCTCGGCGACAGCTTGACCGGTGAGGCCGGCGCCGATGATTACTACACGGAGGGCAGCTACACCACGCCGGCGGAGTGCGTGCATAACGCGGCGGGCGAGGAGGCGCTCGCTCGTGATGATCACTAGGGCGATAGCCCAGGCCATGACGGTGGCAAGGTGGGGCACTTCAATTTTGAGGAAGAGTGTTGCAATTGTTACGCCGAAGGAGAGAGCGAGGGTGGCACCGCCAGCGAGCTTACCTATGTATTCCACAGTGGCGAGGCCACGTGGCAGTAGATAGAGGTCCATCACGCTGAATGTGGCGGCAAGACATAGGAATGTGGCGACGCCGATCGATAGGAACTGCCATTCTGGTGTAATGGTGATGACCTCGAACCAGCGGGAAGAAAAGCGGAGGTTGTAGGCGAGGATAAAGGCGGCGAATTCCGAGACAGCGTCCAGTACCAACAGCATCATTACTGCTGTCACTGTGCGCCAAGCACGCCGAGAAGCTCGGGGCGTGGACAGCGGCAAGGTATCGACCGGTGCAAGCACCTCGGCCATGCTGGGCCGTCTCATGAGACTCCCTAAGCGTATGATTCCTATGCTGTACTGATGTATCAGGCCGCTATAACGGTCACAAGGATTGTACCAAACGTAAGGTGATGGACCAGCTGCTCTCTCGTCGTATTCTGGGTGGGAGGATTTGGTGCTCAGGCTCTTGATGATTCGCCATGGTCAAACGCTATGGAACAAAGAACAGCGGTACAACGGGAAGACTGATCTGGGGCTGACCCGCTATGGCTTCCAGCAGGCGGAGCGTCTTGGGGAGCGCGTGCGGAGGCTTCCTGTGCAACGTATTCTGACGAGTGGTTTGAAGCGGGCGATGGAGACGGTTCAAGCCATCAATACTTGTCGAGAACAGCCGCTGCCTGTTTACATCGACCAGCGCTGGCAAGAAATCGATTATGGTGAAGCGGAGGGATTAAGGTGGCCTGAAATCGTGCAGCGTTTCCCGCAGGAAGCGCGACGCTGGGCGGCCAATGATCCAGATGCGCGTTTTCCTAGGGGCGAATCGCTTCGTGAAGTTGCTCAACGGGTGCGCTCTACGCTCGATGAGCTCGTCGAGCGGTACCAACAGGAGACGCTCGCCGTGGTAGCGCATGGGGGGCCGTTGCGGGTAGCACTGTGTGTGCTTGTTGACTTGCCGTTGCAGCAACACTGGAATTTCAATGTTGCAGCTTGTACCTTGAGCGAAGTAGCAATTTATCCGAGTGGAACGGTGATCAATCTTCTGAATGATGGCTGTCATTTGCATGAACGCGACCATCCCGCTACCTCTAGAGAGACGTAGCAGCGTGTTTTTCCGGATTGGTGCGTTCAGGCGGTATGCTGCAATATGGAAATTGTGGAGGTGACGATATCTCAATAATATGTGCCTGGAACTACTTAGCGCCGGAAGCAGTGGGATCCGGGTGCCGGAAGAGATAGCGCCATCGACCGCTAGGAGCCAGGTGGTGAGCGCCGCGAGAGGAGTATATGGTGTGGTT
>JAMDCW010000011.1 GCA_023489405.1 Chloroflexota bacterium | reverse complement strand
GAGCAGGCTTACGCCTAGGTGCTGCAGTTCCCTGCTACCGTATCTACGAAGATCCCCACGTACAGCGTCACTATTCCGCCCTAGTAGATTGCACATCACTTGTCGGCAGTGTCGGCATCCAGGGACACGCTACCGTAGGTGGCAACCTCTGCACGTCGTCACCTGCAGCAGACACCATTCCAGCCCTGATCGTCCTCGGTGCTACCTGCCGTATCGCCAGCTCTCATGGCGAGCGATCAGTTCCAGTCGAACAGTTCTGTACCGGTCCGGGCCGTAACCACCTCAAACCCGGCGAGCTGCTCGTCGAGGTCGATATACCTGAACCGGCTCTGCACAGCGGCGCCTATTCGTTGCGCTTCATCCCGCGTAACGAAATGGATATCGCTGTCGTCAACGCCGCTGCACAGGTCCAGCTCGATCCATCCGGCGAGCGCATCCTCGCCGGTCGTGTCGCTGTAGGTGCAGTCGCCCCCACTCCGCTCTTTGTCGAAGAAGCGCAAGCGCTGCTCCATAGTGCCCCTCCAAGCGAAGAAACCTATGAGCGTGTCGCCTACGCCGCACAGCGAGCAGCAGCGCCGATCACCGATATGCGCGGTACGAAAGAGCAGCGCTATCACCTCGTCGGAGTCTTAGTCAAACGCGCCCTGCGCGGGGCAGTTGAACGAGCAAGGAGCAACCGCTAGTGTCAAACTATGTGCAAGTCGAAACCACGATTAACGATGAACCCATAACCTTCCTCTGCGAACCCAGACAGAGCTTGCTGGAAGTGCTCAGAGAGACGCTCAAGCTAACTGGCAGCAAAGAAGGCTGCAACAATGGCAATTGTGGCGCCTGTAGCGTTCTCTTGGACGGACGCTTGGTGAACTCTTGCCTCGTCTTAGCCGTGGAAGTCGCCGGTAAATCCGTGACCACGATTGAAGGCCTAGCTCACGGAGACCATCTTCACCCACTCCAAAAAACATTTCTCGAACACGCCGCACTGCAATGCGGCATCTGCACCCCCGGATTCTTGGTCGCAGCCAAGGCGCTGCTCGATCACAACCCCCATCCATCGGAACACGAAATTCGCTATTGGCTCTCTGGCAATCTCTGTCGGTGTACCGGTTATGACAAAATCGTGCGCGCCGTCCAAGCGGCCGCCCAAGAAATGGAGGCAGTAGCTCGATGATTATCGAAGAAAAACCCCGCCAGCAGGAAACCCCCGCAAAGCCTGCCTACAAAGTGATCGGCACGCGCCCCGTACGCCCGGATGGCGTCGAAAAAGTGATCGGACGCGCCAAATACGGCGCTGACATCGATCTCCCCGGCATGCTCTACGGTAAGGTCTTGCGCAGCCCCGTTGCTCACGCCTATATCCGTAGCATCGACACCAGCGCCGCCGAAAAGCTGCCCGGAGTCAAAGCAGTAGTGACCTCGGCCGACCTTCCCCGCCTCAGCAGCAACGAGTACATTGATATGGGCGAGGGCGGCGGCCAGCTCCAAGATCTCCACGACAACATCCTCGCTTCTCGTAAGGTGCTCTACAAGGGTCACGCCATAGCGTCTGTAGCTGCAACAAACCCTCATATCGCCGAGGAAGCCTTGAGCCTGATCAAGCTGGATCTCGAAGAGCTTCCTCCGGTTCTCGATCCCCTAGAGGCCATGCGCGAAGACGCTCCTCTCCTCGACGATCAGCGCTATACAGAGTCTCTCGCCGGGCGCTCCTCGAAGCCCAGCAACATTGCTCGACATGCCCAACACGCCATCGGCGACATAGAAGCTGGTTTCGCCCAGGCCGACGTCATCGTCGAACGTGAATACCGTACTTCCATGGTCCACCAAGGATACATCGAGCCTCAAAACGGTACCGCACTGTGGGATGCCGATGACCATATCACCGTCTGGACGAGCACTCAAGGCGCCTTCAGCGTCCGTGCCGAGCTCTCCAAACTGCTCCTCGTACCACTCGCCCAAATTCGCGTGATTCCTATGGAGATCGGTGGCGGCTTCGGAGGGAAAATCGCCGTCTATCTCGAGCCTGTCGCCGCGCTTCTCTCCCGTAAGGCCGGCCGCCCTGTCAAGATGACCATGACGCGCGCAGAAGTGCTTGAAGCCACCGGCCCTACCTCCGGCACATACATCAAGCTGAAGATGGGGGCAAAGAAGGATGGCCGCTTGATCGCTGCTCAAGCCTACATGGTCTACGAATCAGGCGCTTACCCAAGCTCTCCCCTCGGCGCCGGTATGTCGTGCATGCTCGGACCCTACGATATCCCTAACGTCCTGATCGACGGCTACGATGTCGTCGTCAACAAACCACGCACCGCAGCTTACCGGGCTCCTGGAGCTCCAGCCGCTGCTTTCGCCGCCGAATCGCTCGTCGACGAGCTGGCCGGGAAAGTCGGCCTCGACCCCCTTACCTTCCGCAGAATTAACGCCTCCAAGCTAGGTACCCGCCTCGCCAATGGCAACGTCCTACCACGAGTCGGCAACTACGAGTGCATCACCGCCGCTATGGAGAGCGAGCACTGGAATGCTCCGCTTTCCGCTCCTTGGCGCGGACGCGGCGTCGCCTCCGGCGTCTGGTACAACTGGGGCGGCCTCTCTAGCCTGACTGCTAGCGTCAACGCCGATGGCTCAGTCACCCTCACAGAGGGATCAACCGATATTGGTGGTAGCAGAGCGACAGCCGCAATGCAGCTCGCCGAGGCCCTCGGCATTCCCTATGAGAGCATCCATCCCTTCGTCGCCGACACCGATAACATCGGCTATAACGACGTCACCGGCGGCAGCCGCACGACCTTCGCCACAGGTTGGGCTGTCTACGAGGCGGCACAGCAGATCAAGCGCCAGCTCATCGAACGGGCAGCCCGACTGTGGGAATGCTCCGAAACCGATGTTGACTACACCAACGGTGTCCTGACCTGCAAAACAAATCCTGATCTCCGGCTCAGCTTCAAAGAAATGGCGGAGAAAGCTCACAGTACCGGCGGCACTATCGTGGGGTGCGGCAATCCTAGCCCAAAACAGTTCGGTCCAGCCTTTGCTACGCACATCGTGGATGTCGAAGTCGACCCAGAAACCGGTAAAGTGCAAATTCTTCGCTACACCGCCATACAAGACGTCGGCACCGCCATTCACCCCAGCTACGTAGAAGGGCAGATCCAAGGCGGTGTCGCCCAAGGAGTTGGCTGGGCCCTCAACGAAGTCTATGATTACGACGAACAAGGCCGTCTCCGCAATGCCTCTCTCCTCGACTATCGCCAGCCAACGACCCTTGACCTGCCCATGATCGATACCATTCTGGTCGAAGTGCCCAATCCTACTCACCCCTACGGCGTACGCGGAGTAGGCGAAGTTCCCATCGTCCCACCTCTCGCCGCTGTAGCTAACGCCATCGCCCACGCTACCGGCCAGCGTTTCTTGAAACTGCCGCTCAACCCCGACGCAGTGCTTCGTGGGCTTGGAAAGATCAAGTAACAGATGGTTAAAGTGTGGATCCCAGCACTGCTGCGACCACTCGTCAACGGTCAGGTAAAACTAGCAGTGGAGGGATCCACCGTGCGTGAAGCCCTCCACAACCTCTCGACAACCTATCCCAACCTAGGAGCGCGCTTGTGGGACGGTCAGCACCTCCGGCCAGGCCTAGCCTTCGCCATCAATGGCCAGATCGCTCCCCTCGGTCTATCCCAAACCATTAATACCGACGACGAAGTAGAGATTCTCCCCGCTATCGGAGGCGGTACGCTGTCACCAGCGTCTCATCGCTAATACCCAAAGAGGGCGCCATCCTCAAAGCCCTACCGCACCGGCCTTCCGAGCACATCCAGAGCGCCTTGGGCAATGTCCCGGTGACGGGTCAACAAAGCACGGATCTCCTCGAGACGCTGCTGAATGTCACGAGCTGCCTCCGTAAGCTGATAGTTCAGTTGGTGCTCCAATTCGGCCTCTCGTTCTCGAATCTGTAGCCGGGTATTCTCCACGATAGGATGACCTTGTGCTCGCCGTTCTGCCTGCTCCCTAGCATTACGCCGAAGCTCCTCCGCTTGCTGCTGCGCATCACGTACCCTCGTGCGCAGTTGTTCTTGAATGGTCTGCGCTTGAACAAATTCATCAGGGACGTGAATATCGAGCTGATCAGCAACTTCCAGGATCGTAATGGCATTCACGAGTTTGAACCGCGAAAACGGTACTGAAAATCCCTCCTCCACAACGCTCAGGAAATTCTCCAGGACTCCGAGAAAGCGGTGATCATTCTGGCCCATGTGGTATACGTCCTCGGCTGCCATGAGACGCTCATTCCTTCCCTCATACCGTTGGCACGGAAAAATCGCACCAAATTCAACGTCACACTACGAGCGAGTTGATGCCCGAACGATAGCAATACCAGTATCACCGTATGATCGTTGCCGAACAGTAGAAAAAGTTATAGGTATCTCCGGTGGTTGCTCGCGCGCGGCATACTCAAGAACCGCCATGCCATCCTGAGCAAAAATTCCAGACCGTCCCAGCTCCTCCAATAGTCGACACCACTCGCGAAATGCGTAGGGAGGGTCGATGAAGACGAGGTCATACTCATCGTCTAGCTGGCGAAACACCGGTGGCGCCGCCCCACAGACGACGTGGCTCACATGCTGAAAATGGAGTGTTTGCGCATTGAGGCGGATTATCGCACAGGCAGCCGGAGATCGGTCAACGAAACACCCTTGAACCGCTCCCCGACTCAGTGCCTCGAGACCAAGCGCCCCCGACCCTGCAAAGAGATCCAGAACCCGACTGCCGGCAATACGTGCGCTAAGGATATCGAAAATGGCCTCTCGCACAACACCAGACGTAGGCCGCGTCAACCGATGCGATGGAGCCGATAATGGCTGCCCGCGACGAGCGCCTCCTATGATCCGCACAGCACCAACCCTGCCTCCATCACCCCATTCAGCGCAAATATTCCAAAATGAAAGAGGGCACGACCATGATCGCACCCTCCCGCTGAAATCAGCACACTCTTCTAACCCAAAGCTGGAGTCGCCACGAGCTCAGGAGGATTCGTGCGGAAAAAGTCCTCGAACCGTTCCGCATCGATCGTTTCCTCACGCATCAACACCTCACTGATCTCATTGAGCTTGTCCCGATACCGAGATAACGCCTCGTGGGCCCGCTCAAAAGCATTATCAATCAGTTCCTTGATTTCCATGTCAATCTGTTGCGCCACAGCTTCACTATAGTTTCGCTGTTCAGCAATTTCCCGACCCAGGAACACAAGCTCCTCTTTCCGACCGAAAGCCCGTGGTCCTAGCCGTTCGCTCATCCCATATTCACACACCATCCGCCGCGCCATATTCGTCGCACGCTCGATATTTTGGCGAA
>JAMDCW010000016.1:4006-5382 GCA_023489405.1 Chloroflexota bacterium | reverse complement strand
AAAGGTTGCTTCTATGGGTAGAGATCGAAGCGCAAACAAACATTCGAGCCGGCAAACAGACCACATAAGGTATGGCCGTCTCACAGTCGCCAGCAGGAGGGTTGCGAAGGATGTTGATGGTGCAGGAGAAAATAGAAGTGCAACGAGGCTGTGCTGCTGGTGCTGGGCGGCCGCTGGTAGGGTTGCGCGCAATGGTGGCGCCATGGATCTGAGGCGGAGATCATGGTCATCCTGCTGGAGGCGTCTTCAGGCGCTGGCTGTGGGAGCTTTCGAATCTGTGCAATGCCAGAGCATGCCACACTTTGTGCGGAGTACAGGGTCAACAGTGCTGCGTGTGCCCGTGTGTTCGGCAGAGGATTGTGGACGGGGGATGCTGTCGGCGTCTCGTGTTCGGGCGGCGCTGAAAGCTCGAAATAGCAAGCGTCACGTGGCGCAGGGTTTGTAAGATCCGTGCGACATCACTCCTTGATTCTGCCTATAGTCACACTCGTCAAGCGATCTGTATGCAACAACCCTAGGGCAGGATTAACTCACGGGGATCGTGGCGCCGTACGTGGCACTGTCAATGAAGTACAGCAGGCACTTGCAGCAGACATCTCTGCAGCAGCTCGTTGTGACCCACTGGCCAAAATGAAGCCCATAGCCCAATCTAGTAGAGCCATAACAGACGATGACTTCGGCGCCCTCCGGAGACGGAATAATCAAAGAGACATCGTCAACGCTTTTGCATCATTATGCGATCGCCATGTAATGAGCTGCAAAAGCAGAGAGGACACCTCCAGCCCGCCTAATCAATGGTCGTGCTTGGACGGCGTCGATACGCCCATCCAAAGGCAGTATCTTGTCTCGGCTCAGCATGCTCGAAGTATACGAATGGACGACATCGTTGCTGGCAATGTCTGCTCTTGTGATCCGCCCACAGTTGCACATCACGGCTATCATTTGATTTTCAAGTTTTAGGGGCCGTTAGGTGTCAGGCGGGGATACCCGCTGTCGCATGACGCCAGCGGCTCAAGGCACCTGCAGCTCGCTGGGGAAAGCTCTCCAACCCTCTCAGCTTGTCTGCACATACACAACCGCCCCGAATCTCAATCCCAGTAATCGCACGAAACTTTCAGATAGGCCCAGGGCATGGCACCACTGGCAATCTCCATCCCCATCACATCCACGGCCACGCCCCAAGGCAGCCAACCCTTCACTCAGTACCACGTAACCCTCCAACTCCCGCTGCGCAAACACGAAGTCCGCAAACGCTACACCGATTTCGTAAACCTGCACGATGCCCTGGTCGCGCAGACCGGACAACCACCGCCCGCTCCATTACCCGCCAAATCCTGGATCCGCCGAACGGTGAACAACCAGAGCCTGACCGAAGA
>JAMDCW010000016.1:2888-3996 GCA_023489405.1 Chloroflexota bacterium | reverse complement strand
ATGAGCGACGGAAAGCTTTGGAGAAGTACGTCAGGAGCTTGGTTGAGGCCGATGATGCGCGGTGGAGGAGCAGCAGTGCATGGCGGAGTTTCTTGAACTTGCCGAGCGGGACGAGTACGGTGAACTCGAATGGATCGCTATCACCTGTGTCGCAGAAGCGCAATCCAGGCGTCACGGATCCGCAGCAGTGGTTGGAAGTGCATCGAGATCTGAAGTCGCAGATACAGTCTGCGCGGCAGCAGTTGAAACAGCGGGAAGCGGCGAGCACGGCACAGCAGCAACATTCCTTATCCGCGGAGGCGAAGGCGAGTTTAGTCCGGGCGGCAACTTCGATCGCACAGTTGGAGGACGGCCTGAAAAGCATAGAAGCAGCAAGCAAAGGCGACGATTCAGGCTGGGGCGGTCCGCGAAAGCTTGGCGATGGCGAGATACGGCGGCGCAAAGATCTACTCGGCGCAGCGCGCAAAGAGGTCGAAGGACTGGAAGCTCTCCTCCGCACCATGGCGACGCGCACGGCCAACACCTCTACCGGGCCCTCCTCTGGCGCAGTAGCTTCCACAGGCGAAAGAGAAGCGCTGTGGAAAGGCACATCGGCCGCCAAGCCGAGCGGCCGAGTACTAGGAGGACCATTGAAGGAGACGGAGCGCACGCGGGAGCTGGACAACAGCGGAGTGTTGCAGTTGCAACAGCAGGTCATGCAGGAGCAGGATGAAGACGTGATGGTCTTGGGGAAGACGGTGGCGAGGCTGAAGGACATGGGGATCATGATCAACGAGGAGTTGACGATTCAGAATGAAATGTTGGGAATGCTGGAAGAGGACACCACGCGGGTGCAGGGGAAGGTGGATGTGGCGAGAAGTAGGATTAAGAAGATCAGTTGAGTCAGTGTGCTGTGACTTGCAAGCGGTCGGTTTGACGAGCGTTCGAGCGTGCTTGTTTATTTCGCATACTTGCCAGATGAGGTATCCAGCGCCGCTCTCATGAGCGCTGAGGAGAACCCAAGAAGTACACCCGAAGTCCTGATGCGCCTCCCTGGAAGCTGAGATGGGGCGTGTGGTGTTGTCCCAGCGCTCTCTGACCTCCACGCTGTTGGCGAAATTGTCGACGT
>JAMDCW010000016.1:0-2878 GCA_023489405.1 Chloroflexota bacterium | reverse complement strand
GCTCCCAGTGACAGGAGCCGTCATTGATCTCCTCTCATGCTCCCCTTGCTCCGCCCCCTAACCCGGCCCCTCCCCCTCATATCTCTGTCAACAGGCAGCCTCCTGATTGCAGCCTCGCTCTCCTCATCGACCCGCACAACCCATCCCCAATCCCTCATAATGTCTTCCTCCTCACCGACCCAGTCCTGGCCGACCCGTGCCTACACACCCCGGCACAAACAATGGCCCTATACCGAGTCGGATTTCACCCGCATTGACAGTTCTCCCGACGGCAATTTCTACAGCACTCCTCGCTTCGTAACCCACATTGATGATGCGGCGATAGCTACTCTCAAGGAATACTACGCTGCCGATCTGCCACGGAAAGGGAAGATCCTGGACTTTTGTTCCAGCTGGATTTCGCATTATCCGCCCGATGTCGAAGAAGCAGTGGCGAGGGGCGAGCTCAAAGTGATCGGAGCTGGAATGAACAACGCCGAGCTCTCCGCCAACAAAATCCTTGTGGACGGCGGCTATATCTTACAAGATCTGAACCAGAACCCAGACCTCGCGTCCACGCTATGGGGAAAGAAACTGGTGTCAGACTCCGACTTCCTAGACGCCTCAACCAACGTGGTGTCAACCGACTACCTCACCAAACCCCTCGAGGTCCTGCGCTCACTTCTCGCGATCACAAGACCCAGCGGGACGATTCATTTGGTCATCTCAAACCGCTGTTTTCCCACCAAAGCGGTGGGGAGGTGGCTGAGAGTCTCCGAGGCCGAAAGGTTGGAGATGATTGGGGATTATTTGCATTTTGCTGGGTGGGAAGGGATTGAAATCGTGGAGCTCAGTGGTGGGAAAGTAGAGCAAGGGGACCAGGGGCAAAGTGGAGGGTTGGCTGGTGTGATGGGGTGGATGGGGATGAGTGGGCGGAGGGACCCATTGTGGGTTGTTCGAGCTGTAAAAGGTGGAGGAGAGGATGGCAAGGCGTAGCAGAATGCTGAAGAGTTGGCCTTGGGTGCTAGACGGTTGAAACACCATGCTTGAGGTTCACGTCAGCCCTTGCTCTCCCGCAGCTCCTTCCAAGCCTCATCAATAATTCTTCGATCAACCAAACACTCCACCGCCACACCCGCCAACGCCTTCGCGGCCTCCATAGCCTTCTCATGCGCATCCTCCGTCCTGACCGCCTTCTCAAAATCCGGCGTATGCGGACCCCCGCCTTGGCCCTTCCCATCCTCTCGCACACTCTTCACAAACAGACTCGGATGCAAAGAAGGAATCACGTGGGAGATATTTCCTTGGTCGGTACTCGCCTGCGTCGCCGCTGTGATCTCCTCGAGATCGGGATCCCCGATCGCCCCGCCGAGAGTGTTGAAGTACTCTCTATAAACCTTGCCGAGCGCACGACTGGGGATGTGGTTGTCGTAACGTCCGCCCTCCTTAATCTCCAATCTCGCTCCGGTAGCGATCGCAGCGCCTTCGAAACAAGCATAGACCCGTTCGCGCAAGCGATCGACCCGTTCCTTCGTCGGAGCACGCACGACGAATTTGCCTGCGGCGTAGGCGTGGATGATGTTCGGTCGTAAACCTCCGTTCGTAATACATCCCTGGATGATGTCGCCGGGTTGTGTCTGTTGACGCAAGACCGAGATCCCGTTGTAGGCAATGACTAATGCGTCCAGGGCGTTGATGCCGTCCCAGGGACGGGCCGCGGCGTGGGCTTCGCGGCCATGGTAGGCTGCTCGGAAGGCGGCTAGGTGGAAAGGGTGAGTCAGGGAGCAGAGCTGTGGCTGAGAAGGACCTACAGTAGGCTGCTGTGCGGACTAGGGCGGCGTTGCAAGAGATCCCCGGGTGGACGAGGAGAGAGATGTCGACTTTGTGATCTCTGTAGGCGCCGGCTTTGAGAAGTTTGATTTTGCCTCCGCCACCCTCTGGTGTTGCATAAGCTGACCAGGACCGGGAGACGACGTGGGTTGGATGAGCAGGGCTGAGGAAAAGATAGAAGCCGAGTCACCTACCTTCAGCGGGCGTGCCAAATAGTACGACTTTGCCACCAAGCTTTTCCTTCCTCATGACCTCGGCCGTTGCCATCGCAGCCCCAACAGACATGACAGCGATGAGATTGTGTCCACAGGCGTGGCCAATGCCGTCCAGAGCATCTGTGATACGAATGATGGGATCAACACCTACCTGCTGTCTCACCATCTGGAGTATAGCATACCGTACTCGGCGTTGAAGCTGACGACGCTGCCTTTCCGGCCAGTGTCATGTACAGCGATGAACGCAGTCTTGATATCGTAGGCGGAAGATGTTACCTGCCATCCATCCTGCTGGGAGAAGTACTCGGTCAGGACGCGGTGGGCATGGAACTCTTTGTAGCCTAGCTCCGGATGGTCGTGAATGGACAAGGAGAGTGTACGGAGGTCTCGGCTGATCTCGTTGATCCGGGATGAGATAGCTGGGAGGTAGTCGTTGGGCCAAGACGAAGTGGCGTTGTTTGGGTCAACCATGATGTAGCCCTCATCGAAGTCACTGGCAAATGCTGAAGTCATGGCAGTGCATGTTATTGTCGCCTCGCATCTACAGGGGAGGGGAATGCATATTCACTCGCATGTAGCCGTCGATCGGGAGGATGGGCCATGTGGCGGAAGGTCGGAGGCGGGGGAGGCTGACTCGGCTGTGTTGCACGCCGCCGCCGGACCTTCCCGCGCACCAGGGTCCGGCGGCGGGCGCACTTGCAGGAATTGGAGCTCCAACCTTGCTGAAGCTGCCACCGACCGCAACCGTCAACAACAAGGGGCACCTCACGTCCACCTTCCCACCCAGCAAAATGCAAATAATCCCCAATCATCTCCAACCTTTCGGCCTCGGAGACTCTCAGCCACCTCCCCAC
>JAMDCW010000086.1 GCA_023489405.1 Chloroflexota bacterium | reverse complement strand
CGGCTGGGGAATCGTACCTGTCTACGCTCTCGGACGCACCTTTCGCGATATGCTCGGCCGGCTGAACCAGCACATCGCCCAGCGTGCGCAACACGTCTACCTGACAGCCACCGGTTTTGCGCTTGACCTCCGAGCGCTAGGAATGCCTATTCACGCCCCAGACTTCCAAGAAGATACTGCGTGACTCCAAGTCGCAACCGAGTTGTACATCAGCCTCACTGTTGAGTAGAGTAAACACATGCAGATATCAATGCGCGCCGACTATGGACTCCGGGCAATGATTGATCTAGCGCAGCGTGCTGGCCATGGTCCGGTGCTGAGCGCCCAGATCGCCGCCCGGCAGCAAATCTCTGAAGCCTATCTCGATCAGTTGCTCACCGCACTCCGAAAAGCTGGTTTGGTGCGCAGCGTTCGCGGTCCATCAGGTGGCCACACGCTGGCAAAGGCCGCCGAAGAGATTACCCTCACTGAGATCATCGGGGCTCTCGAAGGGACGAAGTCGTTCGTGAGCTGCATGATCAATGAGGAGACCTGCCAGCTTGGGAAGAATTGCGCCATTCTCCACATCTGGCGCCAGATGGAAGAAGCCAGCCTCGCTGTGCTACGAGCGACGACCTTAGCACAGTTGGCCGCTCGCCAAAGCCTCCGCCAGGATGCGGGAATGTACTACATCTGATCATGCCCATCGGCACACGCGTCTCAGGGTAGTTATGCGAAGCATGTCGTACCATGGGGACAAGCTCCTCGATGGTGGACACTTTCGACGACCGGCTGGAAGGGCGATCGGCTATGACAGGATTACCCCTTTGGTTCCGTGCAGCGCTCTACGGACTCGGCGGTGGACTGATCACGACAGTCATCATCGGTATCTCCACGGCGGTCATACCCAGTCCATTCTTTGAACGTATGGTGCCAGCGACGCCGAGCAACGTCTTCTTTCTCATCGCTACGTCCGCACTCGTCGGTATACTGAGCGCCACCTACGCCTTCCCGACTGCCTGTAGTTTGCAAGAAAAACGTCTCACCGCCGGGGGCGCACTCTCCTTCTTTGCTGTAGGGTGTCCTGTCTGCAACAAAATCGTGCTGCTCTTCCTCGGCGCCAGCGGCGCAGTGTCCGTCTTCGAGCCAATTCAGCCGGTGCTGGGTCTCATTGCCGTAGCACTCCTCCTGTGGGCAATCTGGAACAGGCTCCAAGGGATACAGAAGGCTACCGGCCATCGCCAGGCGCTCGATCCACAGCCTTCCCTCCACTAGTAGGCAGAACCTCCCCTCAGCCCCAGCTACACCACTCCTCACTAGCGCTACAAAGTAAAAACGTCGTCGCCTCACCTTCCGCCCCCTAGAATGTGAGCGGATGAGGAACGAGCGAGAGCGTATGCTCTTCTCAGTATACCGACGAGTGCGGACAGAGAATGAACAGTATCAACACCAACGCCATCGTGATTCACGGCGCACGCCAGCACAACTTGAAAAACGTTACCTTGAGCCTCCCCAAAGGTAAGCTCATCGTCTTTACCGGGCTTTCTGGCTCCGGAAAATCCAGCTTGGCCTTCGACACGCTCCACGCCGAGGCACAGCGACGGTATGTGGAATCACTCTCTCCCTACGCTCGCCAGGTCCTTGGTCAAGCCAGCCGTCCAGACGTCGATCGGATCGACGGCCTCACCCCTTCCATCGCCGTAGCGCAATTCGCCGGGAGTGGGCACCCGCGATCCACGGTAGGTACCGTGACAGACACCTACGACTATCTGCGCCTGCTCTTCGGCAAGCTTTCCCGCCCCGTCTGCCCCCGGTGCGGCCATCCAGTCCAGGCGCTGACAGTACAAGAAATGGTGGATCAGCTCGTCCAGCTTCCCAGCGGCAGTAGGCTGCTCATCCTCGCTCCCATCACCGCGAACGGCCAGAGCTGGACAACAGCATTGGAACGCGCCCAGCGCTCGGGATTTATCCGAGTGCGCATCGATAGTAGCGTTCAACTCCTCGAGCAGGTTGTATCAGGCAAAGATCTCGCCATAGAGCGCGCCGAGCTGGTGATCGATCGCCTCCAGCTTCGCAGTGCGGCAGCATCTCAAGAAGAGCTTACCAGCCGCTTAGCAGACTCTCTCGAGACCGCTCTCCACGCTGGATCGCACCACATCATCGCGCTGGTCGACGATGTCCGGGAGCTGCACTTCACCGATCGCTGGCTCTGTCCATATTGCGACATCGCCCTACCCGATCGTGACCCGCACCTCTTCTCCTTCAACCATCCGGCCGGCGCCTGCTCAGATTGTGACGGCCTTGGCTGGCACCTCGAATTCGACCTCGGCCTTGTTATTCCCGATCAGAGCCTCTCGCTCGAAGAAGGCGCCATTGCCCCTTGGGGAGCAATAGAGGACACCAGCCTTCGGAACAATCTGCTTCGAGCCGTGGCCACCCACTTCGGAGAATCCGCCGGTAAGCCGTTAGAAGAATGGGCACCGCACGCTTACGAGGCGCTCGTCCACGGTCCAGAACCACCGCTCTCCCTGAGAATTCCCTATGTCGACAGCGAAGCGAAAACAACGCGCACAACCTTCACCTTTCGGGGAATTCTCGATCTGCTTCGCCGGCAATATCGTGAAGCCCACATTCCCACTCTGCGTGCCCACCTCGAGCGCTACATGGGAGAACACCCCTGTTCGAGCTGCAACAGCGAGCGCCTTCGCGTGGAAGCACGTGCATACCACCTTCACGACAGATCCATCGGCGAGCTTGCCCTGATGCCGTTCGCTGCACTCACCATCTGGCTGTCTGCTCTGCGATCGCTATTCACCGCCGAGGCATCTACCCACCGCCAGCAAGCGCTGATCGGCCTCCCGATCCTCGACGAACTAGAACAGCGCATCGCTATCCTGCTCGACCTTGGCCTCGGTCATCTCCACTGCCATCGAGCCTTCACCACCCTCTCTCGCGGCGAAGCTCAGCGCTGCCGCCTCGCCGCTCAGCTCGCCCAGCCACTCTCTGGCCTGCTATATGTCCTCGATGAACCAACGCAGGGCCTCCATCCCAGTGAATGCTCCACCCTCCTTCAGGCGGTGCTCCGCCTGCGGGATCAGGAGAATACGGTGATCGTCGTCGAACACGACGAAATCTTTATGCGAGCCGCTGATTGGATCGTTGACTTCGGACCAGGAGCAGGTCATCAAGGCGGACGCGTGCTCGCAACCGGTCCATTGTCTGAGTTCATCCATAACTCCACTTCACTCACCGCACGCTTCCTCCGCGGTGACCTCCGCATAGAGAAACTGCCCCACCCAGCTCAGTTAGGACCGGCTTTAACCATCCGGCATGCCTCTCTCCATAACCTCCGCGATCTCGACGTCGATATCCCGACTGGCTGCCTCATTGCCGTCGCCGGCGTTTCCGGAGCAGGTAAGAGCACGCTGGTCTTCGACATCCTCCGCCGTGCCGCTGAAGCGGCGATAACCGGTATATCACAAGCAGTCCCCGCCCACGTCGATGGCCTGACACAGTTTCGCCGCCTCGTACACTCGCACCAATCGGCTGCAATCCGCTCGAGCCGGTCGATGCCGGCGACACTCACCGGCGTATTCACCCCTATTCGCGAGCTCTTCGCTCAGACGCCCGAAGCACGCATCCGTGGCTATGGGTCGGGGCGCTTCTCATTCAATATGCCGGGGGGGCGCTGCGAAGCGTGCGAGGGACTGGGCATGCAAACGATCGACCTCCAATTCCTTCCAGCCGTGGAAGCAGTCTGCGATATCTGCCACGGTAAGCGGTATAACCGTGAAACGTTAGAGGTGCGCTATCACGGTCTGTCGATAGCCGGTGTGCTAGCGCTCAACGTCGAAGAGGCGTGCGACCTGTTTCGCACGATACCCCAGATCGCCCAGCGGCTAGAACCGCTCCGAGCCATAGGCTTGGGCTATCTTCCACTCGGCCAGCCGGCTGCAACCCTGTCCGGCGGAGAAGCGGAGCGTCTCCGCCTCGCCACCGAGCTCGCCCGAAAAGGTGATGGCAAGACGCTCTACCTCTTCGATGAGCCGACAAGCGGCTTACACTTCGCCGATGTCCACCGGCTCCTCGATGTCCTGGCGGAGTTGGTGAGACGGGGAGAAACGGTGATCGTTATCGAGCACCACCGAGACATTCTGAAGGCCGCTCACTGGCTGATCGAGCTTGGACCAGGGAGCGGACCCGCCGGAGGACAGGTTATCGCTACCGGTCCTCCCGATGTGGTAGCAGCGAACCCCGCCAGCCGGATCGGCGTCTATCTCCGATAGCCCTCCCCAACACCGCTATCAGCTCACGAACGCCCTGAGATCGGCACGTAGTCCTGATGCTCCGGCCCGGTATAGAGCGAGTTGGGACGGAAGATACGATTGTGCATGAGCTGTTCAATGATGTGCGCACTCCAGCCGGCACACCGCGCCATCACAAAGATCGGCGTGTAGAGCTCCAGCGGCAACCCGAGGAGGTAGTACACCGCTCCACACGGGAAATCGACGTTCGGGAAGAGGTGTTTCTCACGTTCCATCACCGCCGCCACCCGGTCGCCGATCTCACTCCACTTCGGCTCATTCCAGCGCTGCCCGAGCTCGATCAAGCGCTCTCGCATGATCCGCGCCCGCTGATCACCGTGCTTATAGATGCGGTGCCCAAATCCCCAGATGAGGTGCTTCTGAGCGAGCTCATTCCCGATGTACGGCTCGGTTTGATCGACGCTCCCAATTCTGAGCAACATCTTCATCGCCTCTTCGTTGGCACCACCATGCAACGGTCCCTTGAGGGCGCCAATAGCACTCGTAATGCCACTCCACAGATCAGACAGCGTCGAAACCGTCACACGCGCGGCAAACGTCGAAGCGTTGAACTCATGCTCCGCATAAATGATGAGCGATTGATCGAACGTATGCAGGTCTTCTACCGGCGGCAGCTTCCCCCGAAGCATCGCGAAGAAGTTCGCGGCATGGCTCAGATGCGGATTCGGCACAATCGGCTCTCCCGACTTTGAGAGGATGCGCCAGGCTCCGGCCAGGATGGTCGGCAATTTCGCCACAACGTCTCGAGCAGCGCTCCGCGGCTCCTCCGAAGCGTAGAACGACCCGAGAAAAGAGACCGATGTCCGCAAGACGTCCATGACATGGGCGCTAGGAGGCAACAGGCGGATCATGTCCCACAAAGCCTCCGGGACATCCCGGCGTGCCGCCAGATCGACACAGAACTCGTCGTATTCCTTCTGAGTAGGCAGATGTCCCTCGAGCAAAAGAAACACCACTTCCTCATACGTCGAATACTCCGCGAGCTGCTCGATCGGATAGCCACGATACCGCAGGGTATCGTGCGTCGTCGCAATGGCCGTTTCTCCTGCCACTACTCCTGCGAGACCCGATGCGTAGGGCCTTTCTTCCGCGTGGACTACACTCA
>JAMDCW010000053.1 GCA_023489405.1 Chloroflexota bacterium | reverse complement strand
TCCCCATTATCCCATCAGCATCCCCCAGGCGAGGGCTTGCTCGGCGGTGATCAAGATGCCGGTCAGCAGCAGGTGGAGGGCCCGGCTGATGCCTATGGTGCGAGGCAGGCGTTGCGTGCCGCCGGCACCGGGGAGAATGCCCCAACGGACTTCAGGGAAGCCGAAGCGGGCGTGGGGGGCAGCTAGGCGGAGGTCGCAGCAGAGTGCGATCTCCAGGCCGCCGCCGACGCAGTCGCCGTTGATTGCGGCGATGAGTGGCTTCTCGATGAGGGGGGCGCGAGTGATTCCGCCTAAGGATGGACCGAGGTCTCCGCTGGTGAGAGCCTGAGAGCGACGTGCCGGTAGCATGCGTTTGAGGTCTCCTCCAGCGCAGAAAGCGCGTGGGCCGGTGCCGGTGAGGATGGCGACGTGAGCCGCGGAGTCGTTGCGAAAGCGCTCGAAGGCCTGGCTGAGGGCAGTGCTATCTTCCTCGTCGAGGGCGTTATGGGCTTCTGGGCGGTCAATGGTGATGGTGATGATGGCACCGTTCTGTTCGTAGTGGATAGGCACTGGATGATCCTTCCTTTCCGGCACGTGATGTACTATGCCACGGATGGAGCTCTGGGGGATGCTGATGGGATAATGGGGAAGGAGCGAGAGGGGGTGCGGCGCAATGATTCGTGGCGCTGAGGCTCTGCGATTCTTAGCGGAGCTGCGAACAGAGGAGCTCGTCGTAAGCACGATGACGACGGCGCGTTTGTGGCCGCTGGTGTCGACAAGGAAGGATTTGGACCTTCCCATTTCCAACTGTATGGGGAAAGCGTCCTCGGTAGCGCTGGGTCTGGCAATAGGAAGACCGGAACGGGATGTGTGGCTGCTCGATGGTGATGGCAGCCTCGCGATGAATTTGGGTGTGCTGCTGTCCGTTGCACAGGTGCAACCGCGAAACCTGGTGTATTTCGTGTTCGATGACGGAGTCTATACGACGGTTGGAGGCTCTCCGGTACCGGCAGCGCGTACTGCGGACTATGCGGCTATGGCGCTCGGCGCAGGCTTTCCGACGGCGGCGACGTTCGATGTGCTCGAGATGTTGCTGAGGGAGCTGCCGCTATTGATGAAGGGAGCCCGCCCATTGTTCGTCAGAATGCTGATCGAGCATTGGGATGGTCTTGGGGAGTATGGGCCAATGACGCAGCAGGTGATGGATGATCGTCTCATTGCTGCTGCCCATCGTTTTTGGGCTTTCCGGCATGGTCTCACCGGGATGGGACCGGAGCGATTGCCTGTGGAGGCTGAGTAATAAATGGTATCACGGGTTACGGATCGCCATCTTCGGCGGTATCATCCTCGGTGTCTGGATCGGACTCGGAGAGCAAGAGTTTCTGCTTGGAGCGAGAGCGCTGGATGACGCTTGTTGCGGCGTCTGATCGATCCGATTCTCTGTCCACCCCGTCCCAGAATTCCCAGTAGTGTATCTGAGCGTAGCGGCGACCGATTGTGCGAGCCAAGGATGGATCTTTCGAGTCGCGCCAAATCGAGCGAATCGTCTCATCGTGCTCCGGATACTTCCGGCGGAAGATATCATCGCGTATGGTGAGGAGGGCGTGGCAACCATCACACGCGGGGCCGTCGAAGCGACCATCATAGGGGAAGTCTCCTTCTGCTCCACAGGCGCAGCAGCGATGCTGATGGGAACCGGAAGTTGAACTGGTATCGAGCATAATTTAGCGTACCATTATCATTGCAATTGGCATTTATTCAGATGATTTATGACTCGTGATTTTGGTGAGCGGCTCTGAGGGATCATCGGCGTGCACTCTGGCTTTTTGCGGGGCATTCTCTACATTGCGCTGTGGGCGCTGCTTGTCGCCTGGTGTATTGGAGCGCCTGTAGTGGGAATTCTGATTGCGTCTTTTCTTCTGGCGCATCCGGCGCAGCGTATTTTCATTCCGTTATCTCTCATTGTGACGATCTGGATCACCATCAAGGGAGCTCAATTGCTCCAGCGCTTGGGCGATTATGCGCTCGGTGGGTAGTCTACGCGAGTGGGCCGATGGTGTGAGCGTATGCACGGGGCGGCGTGGGCGATGATGGACTGTGACAACATAGATTTCAGCCGTCATGCCATCCAGCGCATGTTCGAGCGCGCCGTCAGCCCGACGGAGGTTCGCGCTGCGGTTGCGACCGGAGAAGTCGTCGCGGTATATCCTGATGATAAGCCCCATCCGAGCGTATTGATTCTGGCGTTCGTCCATGACAAGCCGTTGCACGTGGTAGTGTCCCAGGAAGAGAGGACCAGTCAATGCCACGTGATTACGGTATACGTTCCCGATCCTTCGGTCTGGAGCAGTGATTTCAAGGCGAGGAGGCGAACATGAAATGCGTCATTTGCAAACAAGGGGAAACCGTGCCGGGCCGTGTCGCCGTGACGCTGCAACGAGGCGAAACGATCGTGATTATCCGAGACGTTCCGGCTCAAGTATGCCAGGACTGCGGTGAGTACTATCTGGACGAACCCGTGGCTTCCAATGTGTACGCGCGGGGCGAAGAAGCGGTGAACCGCCATGCGGAAGTGGAGATTCTCCATTACGCCGCTTGAGCGATGTATCTGCAAAGGCGTCGCAATCTGCTTGTGTCTTTCTTCTGGCGCATCCGGCGCAGCGTATTTTCATTCCGTTATCTCTCATTGTGACGATCTGGATTACGATCAAGGGAGCGCGACTGCTCCAGTGCTTGGGCGATGATGCGCTCGGTGGGGTAGTCTACGCGAGTGGGCCTATGGTGTTAGCGTGTATACGGGACGACGGAGGCGGTTTATACTGCGCTCGTGGTCGTACTGTTAGCTTCGCTAGTGTGACAAGGGAAGAGTATTGAGTAGACCGCCCTCCTCACGGCCTTCTAGTGTGCCGATCATTCTCTTACTCCTGTTGATCCTTTTCGGTACGGTGGGCATCTATGTTTATGCGACGATCAAACCGCTGGTTGCCGTGACCGGGCAGGTCGTACCGCGGGCGGCGGCTGTGGCGAACTCGACAAGCCGGGTGGCAGGGATAGATCGTACCGTGAGCACGACGGTCGATGCGTCTACGCAAGGACGTGTCAGCACGCGCTCTATCACTAGCACGACGCATAGCACGTTTTCGCTCCCCAGCCTTTCCCGCCAGGAGCGTGTGAACTTTCTCCTGCTTGGCAGTGACACGGACCTGAAGTTTTCGCCGAGCGACTATTTGACTCAGAGCATGATTCTGGTGACTGTCGATCCGAAGACCCATACGGTAGGGATGCTGTCGATTCCGCGGGATTTGTGGGTCGATATTCCAGGCTACGGGTTTGGGAAGATCCAGATCGCTTACGAGATTGGTGGCGTTGCGCTGGCGCGCCGAACCGTCGAGCAGAATTTCGGTGTGCCGATCGACTACTATGCTTGGGTAGGCTTGCAAGGTTTTCAAAAAATCATCGACACGGTAGGGGGAGTCAATATCGATGTTCCTCACCCTGTGCTCGATGACGCCTATCCTGATGATCTGAATCCCACCGATCCGTATGCATATAAGCGTCTGTATATTCCTGCGGGTCCTCAGCACCTGGCGGGTCCGGAGGCTCTGGAATTCGTACGCTCGCGTCACGGTGATCTGGTGGGAGACTTTGGACGGTCGCAACGCCAGCAAATGCTGCTCCTGGCACTACGGAAGCAGCTTACAGCGACTACGGTGCTCTTTCATCTACCGCAACTTGCGGCGGACCTGCAAGATACTGTTCGAACGGATCTGCCGTTGACGGAATTGCTAGCCTATGCGAATTTCGCACGGACGTTACACCGCAGTGAAATTCACCAGGTCGTTCTTCTTCCACCGACCTATACCGAGAACACGACGACTCCTAACGGATCGCAAGATATCGTGGTGCCGCACTGGCCTGCGATAGACCGTGTCGTGCAGCAGATGTTCGGCACGGCGCCGCAGCCGGCTAGGGGAATACGCCAAATCGTGCTGCCTGTGGTGCGTCCGACGGCAACGCCAGCGTCTTCGAAAGTGGCAATGGCGAGGCCTACTCTTACTCCTACAGCGGAGCGTCAGGTGAGCGTGGAACCGACGCCGGTGATTGTAGCAACGGCTACACCTCGTGGAGTGGAGGGTGGTGCGGTTACTGTTCTTGTAGAGAATGGGACGACGGTCAATGGTCTGGCGGAGCGGGTAACTCAGTATCTGATACAGAATGGATTCCGGCTACAAGCGCCGAGTAATGCTGCGCGTACGGGGATTATCCACACGACGGTGACGTACTATGCGCCTACGGCGCGCCAAACTGCCTACAACGTGGCTCATGCACTGGGGGCGGTGGTCATCGATGATGCGCGGGCGACCGGGGGGAGCACGGTTGTGGTGGTCGTCCTCGGGAGTGATGTGGCGCAGCGGTTCGCATCGTGAAGCTCGTGCATCAGGCTGCGAAGAGGACTCCTTTAGTGGCGAGAGGCTGCGCCGTGACCTGCTGGCCCTGATTTCGCTTCGGAGGAGTCTTCCCTGCCGCGGAAAATGAGGCGGAGCGGTGTAGCAGAGAAGGTGAAATGGCGTCGTAGCTCATTTTCGATGAAGCGGCGGTAGCTGAAGTGGATGAGGCTACTATCGTTGAGGAAAAAGACGAATGTTGGTGGATTGATGTCTACCTGGGTTGCATAGAGTGTTTTGAGCAGCCGCCCGCGCCGTAGAAACTGGTGGCGCTGTAGCTCATCGTGTACGAAGGCGTTGAGCTGGGCGGTAGGAATGCGTTGCTGACGCTGGTCCCAGATGTGAGCTGCTTCTTCGAGGATGTGGTTGACGTGAAAGCCGGTTGCTGCGGAACTGAGAAGGACTGAGGCATAAGGGGCGAAGTCGAAGCGCTGGCGGATGTGCTGGAGGGTATCGGTAGCGGCGACAGCGTCGCGGGGGATGAGATCCCACTTATTCATGACGGTGATAAGGCCGAGCGTGCGCTGTTGAACGTAACTTGCGATGTGGAGGTCGGAATCTGCGACGCCCTCGGTGGCGTCTAGGAGCAGAATGGCGATGTCGGCGCGATCCAGAGCTTGGAGTGCTCGGAAAACGCTATATTGCTCTGCCCCGGCTTCAATGCGACCGCGACGACGGATGCCTGCGGTGTCGATGAGCCGGAAGCGGCGGCCGCCTTGTTCGAGTATCGTGTCGATCGCGTCGCGAGTCGTTCCTGGTGTTGGGCTGACTATGACGCGTTCTTCTTTCAAGAGGCGGTTGACGAGTGAGGATTTGCCGACGTTGGGGCGCCCGACGATAGCGATGCGAATCTCTTCGGACTGTTGGGAGTCTTCTTCGGAGGAGGCTGGGGGAAGATGGTCCACGATCCAGTCGAGGGCATCAGCGACGCCGCGATCATGATAGGCGGAAATGGTGAGTACGGCGGGGAGGCCAAGCTGGTAGAAGTCGCTGGCGTCGAGCTCTCTCTTGATGTTGTCGACCTTGTTGATCAATAGGAGGGGGGGTTTTCGGG
>JAMDCW010000123.1 GCA_023489405.1 Chloroflexota bacterium | reverse complement strand
CACGAGGAGGTCTCCGCTATAGCCTGCCAGGCTCGACGCTGCCAAGCGCGCATCGAGGACCGGAGCGATACGCTGGATAAATTGCGGAAGATCGGCTACACGTACATACCACGCATAGGCTCGTGGTTTATGATGTAACAGTGAAGGTCCGAGCACCGTCAAGAAAGGGTGCGTTTGTCCCAAGAAAAGCTCCACTCCTACTGGCGCTTCCATCGGCCGGGTAACGGGAAGGGTCTTCGCAATATCCTGGCATGTCCGCAGCAATGGGATCGTCAGTGCTCGCCAATTAACCTCCTCGCGCAGCTCGAGCAGGCGGACCTGTGCGAAAGAGCGCTCTCGTAGCGCGCGAAATCCCACAAAACCAACCTTTTCACCGGAGAACCAGATCGTAAATATCCGCCAGTCTGCATCTGAGTCTCCAGGATGCGAGAGCCTATGACACCAATACTCCGTATCGGTAACCGCAGCAACCACCCATCGGCGGCTGTTGCTTTCCACAAGCGTATGCAGCGCTGGTGCGTCCTCAATGACTGCTGGACGCAGCTCAACCTCCTTGCTTTCCACCGGTGATGGAGATGGAAGATCGGCAAAATACACGCGGTGGCCACCAGGCAGCCCCTGGGCATATTCATAGCCAAACTGCCGGTAGAAGTAGGGGATCCCCGTGATGCCTTGTACCAAATCACCTCGCTGCCTACTACGCTCATGCAGCCAGTGGAAGATTGAACGCATCAATCCCCGTCGCCGGTAGCGCTCATCTGTTGCCACCAACTCGGGACGTCCAACCGGAAAGGTCACTGTTCCATATCGCCATGTATTCCGCATCAAGCAACTACAGGCCACGATCTCACCTGAAGCGATGTTCTCCACTACCGCCCAATCTTCCGGACCGAGAGTTGGATGTGCCTCCCTAAAGAGTGCGCGAGCATAGCGTTTTGTCCGCTCATCCGCTCCGGCAGTGGCACTTTCGCGAAAGACTTGTGCTACCAACTGCGCCACACGATCGGCATCAGCCACCGTGGACCAGCGCAAACGCAACCGTTCATCCGGAGCTAAAACTCTTGATTGCTCTGCCTCTGCAGTCATCCCATCCCTCGCTTCATAGAGATTCCCAGTGACTTGCCCCCCAAAACCTCCTCCCAACTGCCCGAGTCACCGAGTAGTTAGACCTCACCTCACTCCAGCCGTATCATGGATACCTGCTAGGCTACCATCAGCCGTGAGGAGGATGCTCTCTGTGCTCCGCCGGTTACTACACCCCAGCAGCCTGCTGATGCTCCTCTGGCCCAGACGTACCGGTGACGTCGTCGCTGATAATACGACGGTCCTCTATGCCGATGTCCTCTGGTCAAGCCTACTGACCGGCGTTATTCAAACCTTCACTGCGGTCTACCTCTTACGCATCGGCGGTACAGCCCTCCAAGTAGGGCTCCTCGTATCACTCCCTGCCATCGGTGGCACTTTACTCTCACTTCGAGCTGCCAGTTTCGTCCGTCGTCACCAGTCCGACATACGGCTCGCCGTCATACCTCCCTTCTATTGGCGCCTCGGTTACGCGCTCCTCGTGATCGTGCCGTTTCTTCCCCATACGGCAGAAGGGTGGGTTTTCATCACGATTATCTTCCTCGGCTCATTTCCAACTGTTATCAGCAATATCGCCATCGTCTCTCAAATCGCCGAGGCCATTCCTCCTGATAAACGTGCTGAAGTCCTCAGTTGGCGCAACACACTTGCCGGCCTCAGCACTACTCTCTCCGCATTTCTCGGTGGTATCGCCCTCTCTTTCATGCCGGTGCCATTCAACTACCAGGTAGTCTTCGTGCTGGCCTTTGCCATTTCCCTCATCGGCCTCTACCATCGCCACCGTCTCATCCTCCCCAAGGATAGCGATGACACTGCAAAACAGCAGCAACTCCAATCCATCCGCACCATCTTGAAGCGTTCAGCTTTTCAGCGCTTCATGACCGGCCTCATCTTCTACCTCGCTGGCCTTTACCTCCCTCAAGCCCTCTTCTCCATCTACCTCGTAAAAACCCTTCGTGCTGCCGACAATCAAATCGGCCTTGCCGCTACGCTCGGCAGCCTTGCTGCTACCATCTCTTATCCTATCTGGGGACGCTACATGACCCAGCAGCGCCTCCGTTCACTCCTTGCTCTCTCATGCATCGGTTGGGGGATCTTCCCCGCACTCGTCAGTCTCACTCCCAACATGACCGTCTATGTCTTCGTGGCAATTTACGCCAATCTCTTCGGATCCGGTGTCACCACTTCAATCACCCAGGTTCTCATGGGAATCGGCTCACCCAATGAACGCCCTACGCGCGTCGCCATCTACAATACTCTTGTTGGTGGCGCAGGCGTCCTCCTCCCTACACTAGGGACGGCTCTGCTCCGCATCATCGATATTCACGTCGTTCTCCTTATCGCCGCCGCGCTCCGCATCTTTGCCGGCATCCTCTTTGCCACTATTCCCCAATGGCAAGCCGACAAAGCTTAAACCCATCGCCCTTATCACTCACCCGGCAGCGTTACACTAATTCACATGTCAGCAACACTTTACCAACTCCTCGCTCTCGACCTCGATGGCACACTCCTAGACCCCCGTGGCGAGGTCTCTCAACAAAACTATGAGGCAGTCCTCGCCGCCCAACAAACCGGGGTCAAAGTTGTCCTAGCTTCCGGACGCGCACCGCGTGAAATCCGAGAAATTCACCGCTATCTTAGCCTGACAACTCCATTCATCGCCATCGATGGCGCAATAATCCTCAATCACAACAAGGACCGGATACTCGTCCACAACCCCCTTCCCCACCCCATAGTGCATAGCTTACACACCATCATCCACCGGCATGACCCCGCCATTGAGATTCACCACGAGATGCAACACGGCCTCGATGACTCCCGCTCTGTCCATCGTTCCGAAATGATCGGAGGCCTTGAATCCCCACTCACCAGCACATCGATAGCTATAAATAAACTCTGGTTTACAGGGCAATCAGCAGCTATTACCGCCATCCAAACCCACATACAAGCCGAATTGCACCACGCCTGCTCCTGGCTAGCCTTTGATGACATCAGCCTTTCGCTCTACGCCAAAGGCACATCGAAAGCCCATGCGCTCCAATGGCTCGCAGCGCGCTACGGCATCCCAGTAAGCCAAATCATGGCCATCGGTGATAACATCAATGATCTCGAAATGCTCCATTGGGCTGGGCTGGGTATAGCTATGGCCAATGCCCACGTCAACATCCGGACCATTGCCAAAGCCGAAACCTGCTCTAATAGCGACCATGGCGTTGCAAGGGCAATAGAGCGCTGGATACTCCGATGAAGATCCAATGCTCCACGCTCTTACAGGCTCACGAAAGCACGATCAGGGTCCCTTTCTCCGAGGACTCATAGATCGCATCAAGAATCTGCATGGTGACCACCGCTTGCTTCGCGTCGCTCAGCGGCTGCTCGCCGGTATGAATACAGTCGAGAAAATGGCGAATCGCCCGCGCGTGCGTCTCTGAATAGGGAATAGGCTGCACACGCGGCGACCTGTCTACCAAGCGTCCCATCTCTTCCGTAAAGATAGTGAAGGGCTCAAGCCGTGCGCCTGCCTTTGTGCCAAAGATCTCTGTCGACGTAACATCTTTCTCCAAATTGAGAGCCCAGCTCACTTCCAAATAGAGTGTGATATCTGGCTCCATCCGAATCACAGCGAGCGCCAGCTCGTCGGCGTCACCCGCCCAATTCTCTGGTCGCTGTCCTATGCCTCGCATATCAGCGGGAGTATACGAACGATACTCTTCCAAAAAATAGCTACCAATTTTCTGGCGTGTAATCCCCAGCACCTGTGCTGGCCGCGGATTTCCCAATACATAGCGTGTCACATCCAGCATGTGCACACCGATGTCGATAAGCGCCCCACCGCCAGAAAGCTTTTTCTGCGCGAACCACCCTCCAGGTGATCCTCGCCGTCGCAGCATAGCCGTCTTCGCGTAGTAGAGCTCTCCGAACTCGCCTGCTTCCACATAGCGCTTCAAGAGCTGTACCTCCGGCCGGAAACGATGGTTCAGACAAACCATATACACCCGGCTATTCGTTACTGCCGCTGCTTCAACGGCCTGTGCCTCTGCCGTTGATAATGCCGGCGGCTTCTCCGAGAGCACATGCTTTCCAGCCTGGAGGGCATCAATGCTCACTGGTGCATGCTGAAAGTTCGGCGTACACACACTCACGGCGTGGACTTCAGGATTAGCCAGCAACTCATGATAGTCCGCATAGGCATAAGGCGCCCCGAACTTTGCAGCGACCGCCTTAGCACGTTCCTGATTGATATCCGCTACCGCAACGATGCGCGCATCCGGCTGGCGTTGATATCCCGGCAGATGGTTCATCTCCGCAATTGTGCCAACGCCGATAACCCCAATACCAACTTGCTCTACCATAATCACCCTCTCATCCTGCTATGCTTCCTCAATGTATGCTCATCGTGCAATAGCAGCGGCTAGGATACCAGAGATGTCTTCGACACCCAACTTTGTTGATTGGTCTACCATTCCCTCGCGCCAGCTCGCCCCCGGCGTCACCCTGCGCATCGTCTCCACCCAGAAAGTCATGCTCTCTTTCGTAGAAATCCAGCCTGGCGCGATAGTTCCGCTGCACCACCACCCCCACGAACAGCTCGGCATATGGCTGGAAGGTGACGCCCAATTTCGCATCGGCGCCGAAGAACGCCACGTAGTTGCTGGTGATTCTTACGTCATTCCCAGCAACGTCCCCCACCAAGTAGTCGCCGGCACTCGAGGAGGCAAAGCGCTCGACATCTTCTCGCCGCCACGCGAGGACTATCTCTGATAAACTCAGGTGCCAACCCGCTACAATGCCATCTGGCATAGACATCGAACAACGAGAGAGCGAGCAAAACAGCGTGCAGCGAGGAGTACGAATTGCCGGTTGGGGAAAAGCCGTTCCAGAGCGAGTGCTCACCAATGCTGACATGGAAAAAATTGTCGACACTTCTGACGAATGGATCACCACTCGCACAGGGATCAAAGAACGGCATATCGTTGAGGATCACGAATCCACCAGCACGCTCGCCTTAGTCGCAGCACGCGCCGCACTGAAGTGTGCCGACGCTACTGGCGCAGATGTCCAGCTCATCATCTGCGCCACTGCCACTCCCGACTATCAGTTCCCCTCCGTAGCTTGCCTCTTACAGAGCGCCTTGGGATCCGCCGCCGCTGCCTTCGATATCCAGGCCGCCTGCTCCGGGTTCCTCTACGGACTCATCACAGCAAGCCAATTCCTGGTAACCGGACTCTACGATAGCGCCCTCGTCGTCGGCGCTGAAACACTCTCTCGCATCACCGACTGGACAGACCGTTCAACCTGCGTCCTCTTCGGTGACGGTGCTGGCGCCGTCTATCTCGAAGCTACCGAAGCGCCCGGAGATATCCGGGCTTCCTGGCTCGGCGCCGACGGAAGCAACCCCACGTACCTCTACATGGACGGTCCAGCCCGGTCCCAACAGCCCACGATTCTCTCCCCTTCACCTTCCTGCAGCATCCACGCTACACCGTGCCA
>JAMDCW010000138.1:5228-5578 GCA_023489405.1 Chloroflexota bacterium | reverse complement strand
AAGAGGAGGGTGAGTAGCTCGCTCTTTGCTCCAACAGCTTGCTGATGTCGAAGATCAGCTTACTACCGTCGAGCGCCAGCTACCGGCACTTGCTGCTGCTGAGGAAGAAGTCGCTATCGCTGAAGAAGAATTGCGTCGCTTTTACACGATTCAACGCTCCCTCGATCAGGCACTCGCTATCTTCCAGCGCCTCCAGCTTGAACGCCCTTCCGTCAGTGCCATCCTCAACCGTGCTCTCAACCCCTGGCTTACCCGCCTCACCGGTGGCCGCTATCAAGAAGTCTACATTGATCGAGACACGCTTGATCTCCGCCTCCGCGATGCTCGAGGGATCCTCCATCCTCTCGAAC
>JAMDCW010000138.1:0-5218 GCA_023489405.1 Chloroflexota bacterium | reverse complement strand
AGCTTCAACAGCTTTCTCACAGTATGAGCGAGCTACTCACCCTCCTCTTGCATCTAGCGATCACCAGCTACCTCACCAAACCGGGTGAAAGCTGCCCTTTGATCCTCGACAACCTCCTCACCCAGTCCGATTCCTACCATAAGCGTCTCATCCTCAATTTCCTTCATGAGATCAGCCGGGACCGGCAGATCATTCTCTTCACCCACAGCGACAGTATTCGCCAGTGGGCCAGCGAAACACTTCGCCCTCTACACCCCGAGTGTTCCCTCCTCCAGCTCCATTCCCTCCCTTAGTCCGTATGAAGAGGAATGGAGACTTTCAGCGCCGTTGTTCCGCCATTTCTCCGGACGGGCGAGTACAGTAGATATCGTTGCTGAGAGCAGATACGATCGATGCTGGAAATGCGAGCGAAGTGGTGAAGTTCTTGCTCTTTTCCGACCTCCATCTCGACCGTCCCTTCAAAAGCTTGAAAGAGAGCGATGTTATTAATTGGCGGCGTCAGGCCCTCCGGGATGCGCTCAACCAGATCATCCAGCTCGCCAAGACGAAAAAGGTGGATGCCCTCCTCTGTGGCGGCGACCTCTATGAGCATAACTACGCTCGCCCCGATACCGCTCGCTTCCTCCGTGACGCTTTTGCGTCGCTGCATCCTATCCCCGTCTACATCGCTCCCGGCAACCACGATTGGCTCGGTCGCCAGAGCCTCTACCTCACTACCGAATGGAGCGACAATGTCCACCTCTTCCGTGAGGCATGCTTCCAACCCTGCACCCTCACCGATGGCCTCACCCTCTGGGGAGCCGCCCACCACTCTCAACAGACGACCACGAACTTCCTGGAGAACTTCAAAGTCGATCGCAGCGGTCTTCATCTCGCCCTCTTCCACGGCGCCCTCCAAGGCCCCTTCGCTGCTCTCGAAGATGAGCCACCCTACGCTCCCTTTGCCCGCGAAGATATCGATAGCGCCGGCTTTCGCCACGCCTTCCTCGGCCACTACCACACTCCCATTGGTGACCCCCTCTTCACCTATCCCGGCAATCCTGCACCGCTCGATTTCGGTGAAACCGGCGAACGCGGCGCCGTGCTGGTAACCCTTTCCGCTGATGGGCAGCTTCAGCATGCGAGATACAAGGTTTCTCCCATCGACCTCCGGGATGTCGAGCTCGACGTCACCGGTTGTACGCACGAAGAAGAAATTCGCCAGCGCCTCGCCGGCTGCACGCGGGGTATGACGGGTATAGCCAGGCTCACCGTCAGCGGCACGCTCGGCATTGATGTCGAGCTGCACCTCGATCAACTACCCACCGCTGCCGTCCCCTTGCAACTCTACCTCGCTCCTTCTCATCGCTATACCCGCGCCTATGACTATGAGGCGATTGCCCGGGAAAAGACGGTGCGTGGTCAATTCGTCCGCTCTGTGCAGCAGAGTGATTTGTCTGAAGAAGAAAAGCAGCGCGTGCTCCACGCCGGCCTGCGCGCTCTTGCGGGGTATGAAGATCTGGAGGTTCGCTAGTGCGCTTCGTCAAAGTCATAGCAGAATCATTTGGACCGTTCCGCAACGGAGAACTTCTCCTCAGTCCTGGTTTCACGCTCATCTACGGCCCCAATGAGTCCGGCAAATCGACCTGGCACAGCGCCATCTACTACGCTCTCTGTAGCGTGCCTGCGAAAAATCTTCCCAAAGCAGAAAAGGAGCTCATCGATCGCTACCGGCCCTGGGGCTTAGCTACGTGGGAAGTTTCTGCCCTCATCTCCCTCGCCGATGGCCGCCACATCAGGCTGTCGCGAAACCCCGTTAAAAAAACATCGATGATCATCGATGAAGGTACCGGCAAAAGCTATAGCAGCGAGATTGATGAGGATGGCGTGCCCAATGGCGCCCAGTGGCTCGGTCTCGACCGTAAAGCCTTTCGCGCCGTCGCTTGGGTCCGCCAGGCTGAGATTCTCGAGGTCCTGGAAAATGCTGCGAAGCTGAAGGAGTATCTGGAGAAAGTTATCGCCTCTCCTGGAGAACAAGCGTCAGTCACTACTGCCATTGAGCGTGTCAAAAAGTATCGGAAAGACAAAGTCGGTAATAAGTCTCACGGCAATGGCCAGTGGCTCCAAGCGCAAACTCGTCTTGAAAAGGCTCGTGAGGAACTTGAGAAAGCTCGTGAAGCTGAAAAAGAATTGAGAAATCTGGAAAGCCAGGAAGAAGAACTCCAGAGGAAGATCCAGGCTGCTCAAATGGTATTGTATGCTAGAGAGTGCCATGACCTCGAAGAGCGCCTCCGCGAAGCGGAGGCGCTCGCTTCCCAGTTCCCCGCTGGCGAGCCAGTCGAGCCTGATCAAACGCTTGTTCAGCCCATTATCGTAGCGCTGGCGAAGTGGGAGAATCGCCCACTGGTTCCTGACTTGTCAGGAGAATCCTCTGCACAACTTCGTGCCCGCATCGCTGCCTTGCCTCCCGAACCGGCGGGGGATCTCTCCGTGTCATCTGATGTGCGCGAAGCGTATGAGAGCTGGCGCGTGCGCAAGAGCCAGTATGCTGCTCATGCCGCTAGCGAGCCCGCAGTGGACGCTGCTGTCGCTGCCGGCAATGCCACGAGCGCTGAGCTGCGCCACGCGGCTGCCACGCTCGAACAGCCACGCCCCGTACCTCCCGCTTCCTCTGTCCGCTTTCCTCTCTGGTTTGCTGCGAGCTGTGCTGCGCTCGTGCTCGCTATCATCGCCTTCCTCACCCACCTTTTCATCCCTGCCCTCCTCCTCGCTGCCGCCAGTCTCATCGGCCTCCTCTTCACGCTCAGCCGCTGGCTGCCTCTGCGGGACCAACACGTGGTTTTCCAAGCGCAGCTCACTGCCTATGAACAGCAGAGAGCTCAAGTCGAGCAATGGCTCCGCGAGCGCAGCCTGCCCGCAGATCCTTCACGCCTGCGTAACCTCGCCGGGGCGCTCGATGCCCATGAGCAGTGGGCTAGTCAATACCAACAGCTAAAAGATCAGCTTGATAGCGCCGGAGAGTCCCTCCGGCAACTCCTGCAAGGGCGTGGTACCGTTCCTAACGGTAATCTTGAAGCCGTTTATCTCCAATACGAGCGCAAATGCGAAGAGCGTAGAAACCAGGCTGAGCGAGCGCGTCAACGATCCAATCTCGAAGAGAGGCTACGAGAGCGTGAACGGTTAGAGCAGCACGCAGCGCAAGCGCGACAAAAGCGTCGAGAAGCGAGCGAAGATCTGCAGCGACTCGCTCGCCAGTTAGCGCTCTCAGGCGAAGACGATGAAGCACTCGCCCCGCAATTGCGTGCCTGGCTGCGTGAAAAAGAGTGTGCAGGTGAAGTCTATGACACATGCATGAGAGACTGGTATTGTCTTCAGGTTCTCCTCAACGACACCACCCTCGACGAACTACGCCGGCAAGCGCAGGCTGCCGCCGATCGCTGTCAAGAGATGTGCACTGCCATCGGCGCTCTCCTCGAAGATGCCCTCACTCCTTTTCAAGGCCAGGACATAGCGACGCTGGCAGATAACATCGGTCACTTAAAGGGAGAACTGTCCCATCTCCAAGGGCGGATTGCTGAATGTGAAAAATCGCTGCCTTCCCTCGACGAAGCTGAACAAGAAGTCGAAAAATCCGAAAGCGAAGTCAAACGTCTGGAACAGCTCGATAAGACGCTGGAATTGACTGAGGAGTTCCTTTCGAGCGCCGCTGCCGAGGTCTTCTCTGCCGTTGCCGGGCATCTCAATCCTTTCGTGAGCGGGCGCTTGCCGCTCGTCACTCGATGCCGCTATCACCAGGTGCGCATCGATCCCGAAGACCTCACCGTCACCGTCACATTGACCGGAAGCGCTACCGCAAAGGCGGCGCATCTCTCCCACGGTACCGCCGAACAGATTTATCTCCTCCTCCGTGTCGCTATGGCTCAGTACCTCACCAAACCAGGTGAAATCTGTCCCCTCATCCTCGACGACGTCACCGTGCACTGCGACGCTGAACGCAAACGCGCGCTCCTCGATCTCCTTCACGAGCTCAGCCGTGAACGCCAGATCATTCTCTTCAGTCAGGAAGATGCTGTGCTCAATTGGGCCGAACAGCAACTCACCGCTGATACTGACCGCGACGGCATCATCTATCTCCAACGTGTTCCCTTACCTGACTGAGAAGCGAGCTGTTTTCCTCAACAGCGCTACAGACCCCTGTTGTTCTCTCTATCGGGAGTACACCTGCAGGGTGCTGTGAGCTGGTTCACAATGCTTCCAGGAAACGTCAGGGGAAACTGGCCCGTGAAGAAATGTTCGCTGGCCGGGTGCTATCCTAGATGAAGGAAAGCCGTATTCCCTAAACAGCAATCTGGAGAGGACGCCATTGCGTTGAACAGCCAAGCCATCACCCATGGATGGGCCGCTCATGACTGGGAGCAGAACTGGCACGCTATCGTTGAATCCCGGCGTGAGATGATTGAAGGCCTTGGCCAAGCATCCGGCTACGGCCCTCAGTTCTGGGATCGCCGCGCTGCCCAGTTCCGCCGCATGTCCGAACAGCACGATCCAGACCGCGATCTTCTCGTAACGCTCCTCAAAGAAGCGTTGCAGCCCAACGGTTCCTTCCTCGATGTCGGCGCCGGTACTGGTCGCTATACCCTCCCCATCGCTGCCGTGACCCAGCATGTCACTGCCGTCGAACCTTCCACTGCCATGCGTCAGCACCTGGAGGAACGCCTCACTGCCGCCCGGCTTACCAATGTGACCATCATCCCCGCTTCCTGGGAAGACGCCGCCGTCGAGCCTCACGACGTCGTTCTCGCTGCTCACGTGCTCTACCCCATAGCCGATATCGTTCCCTTTGTGCGGAAGCTTATCGCCCACGCTCGCCGCGCCTGGTTCCTCACCATCCGTGTTCAGCCCATGGGCATAGAGCTCGCCCCTCTCTGGGAGCAAATCTGGCATACCTCCTACCCAGCCGAGCCCACCTTCCTCGACCTGTATAGCCTCCTCTTCTCCCTTGGCTTCCGTCCGCATGCTCGCTTAAAACCTTTCACCGGGGGCTTTGGTGCTGTAAGTTTGGATGATGCAGTTGCCCAAGCACGTTCCCGCCTTTTCTTGGCCGAAGATAATATCCAGCACGATGAGCTTATCCGTGACTACCTCACTACGCATATGCAGCAGCAAGAAGATGACCACTGGCACTGGCCTGCACGTAATCAAGAAGCGGTCGTCTACGGTTCTTCGAGCCTGTAAGCGC
>JAMDCW010000126.1:4816-5667 GCA_023489405.1 Chloroflexota bacterium | reverse complement strand
CCTTGACTCCACTGCTCCGTCATGCCCGCCTCCACCGCAGCGCGATCTTTCCGAATGCCCAACACGACGCCTTGCAGTTCACCGACGCCAGTCTGATCTGCGGCATCCAGCCAGGCAGGAAGGGCTGCCACATCGTGGGTGCGGACCAGCCGCTGGAACTCTTCCACCAGTCGCTGGACGGTCTGCAGCATGGGAGCGGTGGCGAACAGGGTGTCCCGATAGGCGCAATCCTGGGCGTCAAGTTGCTTGGTCGGGCGGAACAGCAGGAAGCACACCTGGCGTGGCGAGCGGTCGGACGAGCGCAGGCGGAGGGGACACCTCTCCAAGACGTGGTGCACTACGAGCAGTGGGGCATGCACGAGCGCAGTGAATGGGGAAAACTCGCCGCGTTGCTCGAAGAAGATCCCTTAGACTAGCCTTTGAGGCCAGTAACAGCCAAACCCTGGACAAAGTACCGTTGCAGAGCGAAGAAGAGGGCTACCACGGGCAAAGTAAAGACGGTTGCCGCAGCCATGAGCTGGGCCCATTCTGTAGCGTGATCGCTTTGGAAGGCCTGCAAGCCCACGCTCAGAGTGAAGTCACTCTCGTGTGTCAAGTAGATGAGCGGGCCTTGAAAATCGTTCCAGTGGCCGAGGAAGGAAAAAATAGCCACACTGGCGAGCGCCGGCTTGGTCAGTGGCAGGATAACAGACCAGAAAACCCGCCATTCACTGGCGCCATCAACCCGTGCGGCATCAGAAAGCTCAAAAGGCAGCGTGAGATAGAACTGCCGCATGAGGAAAATGAAGAGCGGCACGTTGATGAAGCTGGGGACAGTGAGCGGCAGGAATGTCCCAACCCAGTGAATCCAC
>JAMDCW010000126.1:0-4806 GCA_023489405.1 Chloroflexota bacterium | reverse complement strand
TAACGATCAGAAATGTTGGAACCATCTTGACCTGGAATGGCAACATCATGCTGACGAGCACGAGTGGGAAAAGCCAGCGCCTGCCCCACCATTCCACACGGCTAAAGGAATAGCCAACCAGTGCGCTACACATCAGAGCGCCAATAGTGCTGGTGACGGCGATAATGAGGGTGTTGCGCAGATAGAGGAAGAAAGGCACTTCAGTCAGCGCTTCGGGATAGTTTCCCCATTGTGGAGGAAGCGGAAGGATTTGCGGCGGCACACGGAAGACCGCCTGCGTCGTCTTCAGCGAGGTACTGACCATCCAGAGAAAAGGGAAGGCAAAGAGTATGCCCACAATGGTAAGGACGATGTAGCGAGTGCTCCTACTGAACTGGCCCCGCCGGTGGAAGTTCAAGGAGCGTCCAGACGGGCTATAGCGAATTGTTGCCTGGGCCATCTCTCTTACCTACCCTTCGTAGTACACCCAGCGCCGGCTCGAGCGGAAGATAAGCAACGTGAGAATCAAGATCACCAAAAAGAGCAGCCAGGCCATTGCAGAGGCGTAGCCCATTTTCAGGAAGTTGAAGGCGTTTTGATAGAGATAGAGGGCGTAGAAGAGCAGAGCATTCTGGGGGCCACCACCACCACCACCGATGACGTAGGCCGTAACGAAGATCTGTAACGCATCGATCACATGGGTGATGAGGAGGAAAAAGCTAGCAGGAGAAATGAGAGGGAGGGTCACCCGTAGTGCCCGCTGCCAGGCGCCGGCGCCATCGATTCGGGCCGCTTCGTAGAGCTGTTCCGGGACGCCTTGGAGAGCAGCCAGGAAAACGACCATCGCCGTACCAATGCCCCAAAGCCCCATGAAGATCATCGCCGGTTTCGCCCAGGCTGCTGTTGCGAACCAGCCAGGTCCACTGACATGGAGAATGTGGACGAAAACCCAGTTGACCGGTCCATAGACTGGATTGAGGAGCCAGAGCCACAAGAGCGAGGAAGCGACAACCGGAGTCACCGTCGGCAAATAGACGAGGGTGCGAAAGACGGCGATGCCGCGCACCTTGCTATTCAGCAGGAGCGCCGCAAGCAAGGCAACGACGAGCTGGACAGGGACGCCAACAATCACCATGAAGAGCGTGTTACGCAGGGAAGTCCAAAAGAGCGGATCCTGAAAGAGCTGGACGTAGTTATCAGCTCCAATCCAGATAGGTGGCTGGAAAACATTGAACTGGGTAAAGCTATAGTAGAAGGAAGCGAGGAGCGGATATACCTGAAGGGTGACAAAACCCAAGAGGAAAGGGAAGGCGAAGAAAAATCCCACACGGGCGTTACGCTGGCTCATCGCCTTCCGCATTTGGACAGATGGCCGTACACCAGGAGTCGCAACCGTTGCCATTACCGTCCAATCCTTAGGCGGACTTGCCTCGCCGCTGCATTGCGGCGAGGTTTTCTTGCATGACCAACTCGATATGCGCGAGCGCCTGCTGCGGCGATTCCGCCCCATGCGTCGCAGCATCGACATCGGTTTGAAAAGCATTAGGCAGAATACCGGTGACCGGCGTCGGCGGCCACTGCGGTTGGACGTTGCCATTGCGGAGATAGGCGAGGAAGCGAGCATAGCGCGGGTCAATCGAAGTCAAGCGCGGGTCACTGAGATATGATCTAACAGCAGGCATGTTGTTGACCGCTTTGGCCATGATGACTGGCGCGTTACCCGTTTGCATCCAGGTAATGAAACTCCAACCTTCCTCAACATGGTGAGATCCCTTGGGAAGAACGAGGGAGTTTCCTCGGGTCATCGTGGAGTTGCGCAATTGCGGATGTTGCTCATCGTAGGGAATGGGAGCGACATCGTAATCGAGATTGGGCTTGAAGTTTTTCGCGTTGAACACCTGCCACTGACCATTAATCTCCATTGCCAGCTTGCCAGCGAAGAAAGGATCTTGCGCTTGGTTCCCAAAGCCTGCCGTGAACTTATCAACGGCAGTAGGACCATAGGCGCGATAGTAATCAGTCAACCAGCGCAGTGCGGCGAGATTGGCCGGTGTATTGATGGTAAAGCGCTGCTCCTTGACGCTCCAGATTTTGCCGCCGAAAAGGTAGCTATAGAGCGAGAAGCCAGAACCATTGCCGCTGAAGCCAGCAAAAGGGAGAAAGCCGACGCGAGCAAAACCGCCGAGGGATTTCTCCGTAAGTTTCTGACTGATCTGCTGAGCTTCTTGCAGCGTCTTCGGCGGCGCGCTTATACCGGCAGCTTGGAAGATCTTCCGGTCGTAGTAGAACATGTAGGCGCCCATTCCCAAGGGTAAGGCGTAGAGCTGGCCATCGAAGATCGCATGAGTAATCTGCGACTGCACAAAGCGCGTGAGATCGTAGCGGCTCGCCTGAACTAAGGGCGTGAGAGAACGCAATGCCCCGTTATTCGCCCATTCAGAGAGCGTGCCACCGGGATAGAGGGTGACGATATCCGGCGGTTGGCCTCCAGCAACAGCTAAAAGCGCCCGCGTCGCCGGAATCCCCCAGCGGGCGATCACTTCCCGACCAGGATGCTGAGCATTGTATTCCGCCGTAGCATCAGCTACCGCTTTGACGACCGGAGGAGTTGACCAGCTATGCCAGTACTCTGCCTTGACGACCGCGGGGGCAGGTTTTCCCACTCCTCCTGCACAGCTCGTGAATACCGCAGCGCTGGCAAGGCCGATACCGGCGACTGTAGTGCGTCGGAGCAGCGCCCGGCGGGTCAACAACGAGTTCATCACCCTGCCTCCGCGGTTCTCAATATGGTGTTGTCTAAATTTAAACATAGTCCATCTTTTGACATGCTGCAAGGGAGCGTGCACCATTCACGCAACGAAGGAAAGGTTACCCTCGCCATATCCGCTCGTGGAATAGCACGCCTGCACGTAGCGGTCGAGCGCGCCCTATAGCCCCTCACCCTAGATCTCCAGCATCACACTCTCGATCGCGCCGAGAAGCCAGCTCCCAGGAATCTGACCACTGACATAGGGATGCACGGCACTGATGAGCATGCGCCCACCCTCACGAACGATTGCCGCATTTTCGCGAGCCTGGCGCTTCCAGACCTCGTCGATGAGATGCACCGGATCTTGCTGCGCCACGTGCTCGGTAGGCAGCGCGAGGTGCTCGGACCAGAGCGCTGTGCGGAGGCGGCCTGCAAAATCTGCGTCATGGGCCAGGACGTCCAGCTCGCTGTCGCTCTCCAAGCCGCGTTCATTGAGGTTGGCCGAACCGATGAGCACCCACTCATCGTCGACGATGCCAACTTTCGCGTGGACATAGATCGGACGGTAGAGGAAAGCCGAAGCGCCCGCCGAAGGTCCAGAGGTGTACGGGCAGTAGCAGCTCACGATGCGCCCTTCAGGATCGGCAGTTTGGAGCCGTTTGACGTGACGATCATTGTCGAGCTTGCCATTCTCCGCCCATGCCGGTAAGACGATGACAATGCGAAAATCGGGAGAGGGAGGGTAGTGGATATGTGCCAGCAGCTCCTGCATCACCCGCGGAGACCAGAGATACTGGTTCTCCAGGTAGATGAGCCGGCGCGCGCGGCGCAGGGCGGTGAGGTACGCATGCTCGATGCCGGTGATGCCTTGGGGAGCAAAAGGGTAGGTAGCGCGGCGAATGGTACGCACAGTTTGCACCGGCAACTGCCACGCCGGGTCAAAGACCGGCGGTCGCGAAGCCAAACGTTCTCCCCCCGACACCGCCTCCCATCGTTGGTGGAAGTTCAGATCCACATCAGCCACGGCTTCGCCTTCCAGTTTCACCTGGACATCGTGCCAATTGAACCCTGCCCGCAGCGGGTGTCGCGAATGATCCCAACGGTCTCCTTGAATCGTCGTCCAATCAAGACCACCGATGAAAGCAAGCTGACCATCGATCACCACCACTTTCTGATGGTGACAGTGTGTAAATCCCGCCGTGTGATCGAGCAGGCAGCGGAAATCGCCATCGATGTGTCGCTGGAGAAAAGCCTGGACCTGGAGCATATGTGAGCGCGAAGGTTCGAGGAGCAGCGGGGCCCCTCCCCATAGCAGGAGGCGCACAGGGACGCGCTGGGCAGTGCGATGCAAAATGTCGTAGACACGAGTCTGCGTCAGGTTTTCTACACGCTCGCGCTGCAAAGGCATATAGGGGGTAAGGGACCAGCCCGCGATGTAAACGTAGTGGCGGGCATGATCGAGCGCTTCGAGAAGGGCGCTGAAGTATTCAGCGCCATCGATGAGCGGTGTCAAGCGGTTATGGCGCCGTGGAGGAGTGTCAGCAGGGTACCAGTGCGGATCATCCGTCCACCACGCCGGTTTACCTCCATAGGGCATTGGCGCCCAGTCAGTGCGCTCACGCCGGTTGCGGCGACGCTGAACCTTCATGAACGCACTCCATAGGCGATTCCCCGCCACACGGCGCGCTATACGCCAGGTCGCCATTGCCTCTCCTTCTCAACCGCTCTGTATGAGTCGAGCTCCATCATGCATGAATGAATACTGCCATGGCATCCTACCTCACGAGCAGTCGCGTTGGTTAGACCGCCAGCCTGCTCCAAACCAACCCTCCGCACGGAGCGCTGGCGCACCCATCCACGGCGTGGGCGGAGCACCGCCGGCCCCACCTCGGATACGCACCGGCCGGTGGACCCCAGCGTTCGATACGGCATCTTCAGCGCCTACCAACATACTCGAGAGACAGCCGCTGCCCTGTCAGAGCGCAACCCATCCTGAGCGGGACTGCCAGTGGCGACCAGTGCACAGGTGCTGGACGATCGCCCGTTCCAGAGTGGTGCGCTGCGGCAGGTCTTCGACG
>JAMDCW010000137.1:5335-5673 GCA_023489405.1 Chloroflexota bacterium | reverse complement strand
GTGGAATGAAGCGGGAGCGCGGGATGCCGCCCAGATGCCACTTACCGATATAGCCACAGCGGTAACCGGCGCCATTGAGAGCGCGGGCGACCGAGGGTGCGGCCGGATCGACCGGCAGGTCGTTGCTGAGAGCGCCATGGCGTTGTGGCCAGCACCCGGTGAGCAGACAACCGCGACTCGGCGTACAGACGGGAGTGCTAGCAACCGCCTGGGTGAACTGTACACCTTCCGCTGCAAGCTGGTCGATTGCCGGTGTTTCGATATCCAAGTTGCCGGCATAGCCGACGGCATCCCGGCGAAGCTCATCGCAGAAGACAAATAAGAGATTAACAGGCACT
>JAMDCW010000137.1:4972-5325 GCA_023489405.1 Chloroflexota bacterium | reverse complement strand
AGAGCTCGTGCGGATCACAACGCAGATCGTAGAGCTCATCACCGGCCTCTGGCTCGTAGATGTACTTCCACTCCGCTGTCCGCACCATCTTCAGGCGTCCGCCCCCCACCTGCCAGGGCAGCTTCTGGCCAGCGCTGCCGTCAATTTGGCGACGGCGCAGCCGCTCCCAGGTCGGCGTTGGTTCTTCCGTGCCATGCTCGGCGAACACCATCTGACGCGGTGCTCCCCAGGGAGGCAAGAGCTGGCCGCTGCGTCCCGGCAGTGAGCGGAGCCCGAGTAGATCAGACATAGTGGGAAGAATGTCGAGCAGGCTCACCGGGCTCTCGATGCGCTCTGCGGAGGGAAGGTGACCG
>JAMDCW010000137.1:0-4962 GCA_023489405.1 Chloroflexota bacterium | reverse complement strand
CCAGGAGAGCAGCAACGGTACGCGAGTAAGGGCGTCATGCAGGGCAATCGTCTTACGCACGAGACGCCGCTCACCCATATAGTCACCGTGATCGGCAAGGAAGACGATGAGCGTACGCTCACGGAGGCCGAGTTGATCGAGTGTCGCAAGGATGCGGCCAACACCTTCATCGATGACAGCGATCATGCCATAGTAGATGCTCATGACGAAACGCAGGCGTTCATCGCTCACCTCCTCCGCGCCGAGGAGGTGGGCGAAGATCTGTTCCCGCTCCGTGCGTGCCATCATTCCTTCGGCGCTGCGCTGCGGCGGCAGAATGATCGACTCTGGCGGATAGTAACTGGCATAGGGCTCTGATACCTGATAGGGAGTATGGGGATCGGCAATGGAAGTCCAGACAGCAAAGGGCGGCCCATCAGGACCGCACTCGGTGGCGTGCTGCTGGAGAAAGCGAACCGTGTCGTCACAGATGAGCCAGGTGCCGTGTTGTTCCACCGGGAACGGACTGACGGCGGCGGCATAGGCGGCACGGTTCTGGTCAGGGTGACGCGCCCAAGCGCGGGCGGCGACAATAACAGGGTTACCCCGGTCGTCGAGCGGGCCGCCGTGTGACACTTCTGACACCACGTCCCAGTATTCTGCCAGTTGCTGCGGCGTGAAGCAGTGGTTCTTGCCGAATAATGCGGTACGGTAGCCTGCTTCCTTGAGCGGTTGGAGGAGATGCTGTTCATGCTCCGGCATCAGGATGCCATTCGTTCGCGCACCACTGAGGTGTGGCCAGCGCCCGCTCCAGAAGGCAACCCGGCTGGGCACGCAGACAGGGCAAGGAGCGTGTGCTTGCTCATAGCAGAGCCCGCTAGCCGCCAGGGCCTCGAGGTGCGGTGTACCTACCTGGGGATTGCCGTAGAGCCCGAGCGCTGTTGCGCGCAACTGGTCGACCATGATAATCAACAGATTCGGACGTGTGCTTGACAGTGGATTCCTCCTTGCTAACCCTAACGAGTGACGAGCGAGAGGTCCCGCATCGTAGCCGCCGTGCTGGCTGACGGCATCACACCTTGCCTTGCAGGATTGGATCGACGCCGGCCTTGATCTGAGCAGCCACCTCTTTAGCAGAACGCGAACCATTCCAGAGATAGCTCAGTTGGTTGGTGATGACCGTATTGATCTCGCTCCAGCGTGGATGGACAGGATCGGTGCGTACATAGTCCATGGCGTCGATGGGCAACTGGCGGTGCTTAGGCGGTAAGTTTGGATTAAGTGCAGCGAGATACTCCGCGGCGCTCTTCCGACCTGGATAGAAGACCGTAGACAGGAGCTTCTGGCTCTGCGCGCTGGCCACGTGCTGGAGCAGGAGCCAGGCATCCCCAAGGTCTTTTGTCACTTTGGCGATCGACCAAGCGACCCCGCCCCCACCGACGACGGTTCCCTTGGCGCCGCGAGGTGTGACGCAGTAGTCCCAGTTGAACTTCGCGGCGCGCGTCTGCTTGAGCCAGGCACCGCTGTAGGTGTAAAAACCGATCTGCCCGGCGACAAACATGTTCAACGCCCCACCGAACCAGGCGGCTTGATCGGGACGTGGAGCAACCTGGTACTTATGGATGAGATCCTGCAGCCACTGCAAGGCCTCGACTGCCGGTGTCCCTGTAACTGTGCACGCCGTCATGTCGGCGTTGAACCACTCGCCGCCATTGGACCAGACGATCGGTCCCCAGCTATCGCGCAGGTCGGTTTGAATAGAGGTACCGTAGCGGGTCGTACGCCCATTTGCCGTTTTGGTCAGCTCTTTCGCCATCTGAGTGATGTGGTCGAAGGTCCAGGTCGTGTCCTTGAAGTCAACCGGCGGCGCGGGAAGACCGCGTGCTTTGAAGGCGTCGAGATTGACATATCCTGGATTGTTGGCGAAGCCTCGTGGTAAGCCGTACAGTATGCCCTTCCAGGTAAACATCGTGATGCTTGCTGGCCAGTAGTCGGAGAGGCTATAGTGGCCCTGTTTAACCAAAGGATCCAGCGGCTGGAGGACGCCCTTGTCGGCGAAGACGACCAGCGGCGCGGGAAAGATGGCGAAGACGTCCGGTGGATCACCGCCGGCAAACATCGTGAGGATCTTATCCGGGTTATCTGCAGCAGGATCATAGACCCAGCTCACCGAGATATCCGGATGCTTCGCCTTCCACGCGGCTGCCACCTGGTCGGCCAGTTTGAAGCCAGCGGTATCGATCCCCACGAGGATCTGCAGCTTTGCACCATGGCGATTGACCGGCGCAACGGTCGACGAGCTGGCTGCTGCCCCTGCGGTGTGAGCTGCGGTCGTGACCGTTCCGCTACTCCTTGCTGTGCCCGTCTGCGCTGCTGCTGTCGATGACGTCTTGCTTCCCGATCCTCCACAGGCGGCAAGGACAGTAGTGCTCGCTGCCGTGAGACAGAGGACAGCGACAGCACGGAGTGCTACACGGCGGGAAATCGTCGTGGAAGTAACAGTCGAACCGGTGAGAAATGTCACGGGTGCTGCTCCTTATCTCTCAATCGCATACCTTTGCGTTCATTCACCACATCGTTTTTCCTATCGGAGTACGGCATCGATAGCGGAAGCCAGGGCACGAGCAGTTTCTCCAGGCTCTTTAGAGCCATCTTCGAGGTAGGAAGTCCCCTTGTTCCAAGCGTTATTGATCTGCGGCCAGGCAGGCGAATAGGGCAGGCTGCGCGACTTCTCCGCCAGCATCGACAGGTACTTCAAGTTCTTTGGTCGAGGACTCTGTTCCATCCACTTCAACCAGGCCTGGTAGACACTCTTACGGGCGGGAATCGCCTGGTGCTGTTCGGCGAGGTATTCTGCACCGGAGGTCATGTACTCGATGAACTCCCAGGCAATCTCGCGATGCTTCGAGGTTGAGGAGAGGCCAACATTGTTGTAGTTGTTGTTGACGATCTCACCGTCCTTCCCCACTGGCAGCGGTACGATATCCCAGTTGAACTTGACCTGCGCCAAGTTCGCACCGACAGTGTGCGCCCAGGAGAAACTCAGACAACTCTGGCCGGTGTTCATGAGATTTGCCATCGACTCCGACTGTAGATCGGCGCTCGTTGGCGAAACCCGGAACTTGTGCAGTAGGTCGAAGAGATACTGGAATCCAGCAATCGCACCGGCGCCGTCGATGAGTGCCTTGGTACGCTCCTTGTTCAAGAGGTGGCCGCCAGCCTCCCACACGTAGCTGATCGCTTGCTGGGCAGCAAAAGAGACGGCAAAGCCAAATTGACGTGCGGGACCGCCTGAGCTAGCGCGCAGCGTGGCTTGCTGGGCGACCGTAGCGACATCATCCCACGTCCATTTGCCGGCATCGTACATCTGCGCCGGTGTCTGGTCAATTCCTGCGCGGCGGAGGGAGTCGGCATTGTAGACGAGCACCGCTGTGGACAGCGGGCTGATCAGCAAGCCGTACTGCTTACCCTGCCACTGCCCTACGGTAAGCGCCTGAGAGAGGAAGTCGGAGGGGTGGACGACGGCAGCATCGCGAGCGATCAGTGGACTAAGATCGGCGATGGCCTTTTTTTGGGCGAAGAGGGGAAGAATGCCGAAAGGACCCGGCAGCGAGATGACATCCGGGGCAACACCCCCGGCAATCATCGTCAAGAGCTTGGTCGTGTAGGTGGGGATGGGGATGATATCCGCCGCCACCTTCGTGCCGGGATGAGCCTTTTCGAAGCGAGCAATAGGATCATAGACGCTCATCTTGATCCGTAGTGGCGTCACCTGCCGGCGAGAGAAGCTGATCGTTGCGGGCTGTGACTTGACAGCCGCTGTTTGCAAGGAAGCTGCCGTCGAAGAGGTCGAGGTAGAAGGCGCAGTAGCAGCGGCACCACTGCTACAGGCAGCCAGCGCCGTTGTGCTGATGGTGAGAGCTGCCGCGCTCAGGAAGGCACGCCGGGGCACCACTGGCTCTCCCTGGAAAAACGTCATCGGTATCACTCCTTATCCATTTCGATGACTGGCCAAGAAGGCATTGACGAGGGATACTGTTTTCTGGGTAACGGTTGCCGCATGCTCACTACCATCCCAAAGATAGGCGAACTGCTTGGCGAAGATAGCGTTCAACTGCTCGTAGTAAGGAGTAGCACGAAAGGCACGCGCCAGTCGCTGTCCTTCAATACCGACCTGGCGGTGGGCCGGAGGTAACGTCGGGTCAGCGCGGGCATAGACCTCGAGGGCGCTCTGCCGGGCGGGGAAGTACGTACTGGCGAGAATCTCCTCCGACTTCACCGAGGCTAGGAAGCGTACGAGCTGCCACGCCTGATCGGCCTGCTTGGTATGGCTACTGACGCACCAGTAGGCACCAGCGGCGGCGGTGGAAAGCCGCGGACCTTTGCCTTCGGGATTGACTGCGAGATCCCAGGTGAACTTAGCCTGCCGATAGTAAGCAGCGGAGGCCACGGGGGCGAAGAGCATGGCCAATTTCCCGGTGAGGAAGAGACTTTGCGGATTCTGGGTCGTGAGGATGGCAGGTGTCGGGGCAACCTTGTATTTGGTGACGAGATCCTGCATGAATTGTAAAGCCTCAACAGTCGCCGGCTGATCAATCAGGCAGTGGGTGAAGCTCTCATCGAAGATGTGACCACCGTTCGTGTAGATCCACTGGCCCCAGCCACCGACGAAGCCCGTCCCGACAGCGAACCCGTACTGCGCATTGCCGCCAGCACCGCGGGTAAGCTGCTGAGCGGTTTGCAGGAATTGGGAAAAATTCCAGCCGGACGCTTGCCAATCCACTGGAGGATGAGCTACGCCCATCCTGTCGAAGAGATCGACGTTCCAATAGATGCACTGGTTGGAAAAGCCGCGCGGCAATGCCACAGTTACGCCTTGCCAGCGCATGCGCTCGCGGGGGAGAGGGAAGAAATCAGCGAGGCTGTACTTGTCTCGCCGGATGTAGGAGTCGAGGGGCAGTAGTACGTGACATTTCTCACCGG
>JAMDCW010000080.1 GCA_023489405.1 Chloroflexota bacterium | reverse complement strand
CGGCTACGTCGCACGATGCTCGGCGACGTAGCCGCTCGGCCCGCGCCACACTGTCTGCCATGACGTTAAACGCGCCGGCGAGAACGGCCAACTCGTCGTAACCGTCCACCGGTACGCGCTGCGTCAAGTCGCCGCGAGCCATCTCTCGCGCCGCCTTTGTTAGCGCCTGCACCGGTCGCAAGATGCGCGCCGCGAGAAACAGCGTTAGCAAGAAGGCTAGCAGGCCACCAAGGATGGCGGCTAGGATGAGCGACCGGCTAATCGAACTCACGAAGTACCCGACACCGTTGAAGGCAGGGCTGAGCGTGGAGCGCACCCTCACCTTAACCGTGCCGGGAGCTGTCGAGCCGGTGGTCGACGCGAACAGGACGCCATCAGGAGGCATCGTATTAAGGATCAATACATGCTCCATCGCTGATTTACTCGATAACGGTCCCAGGCAACTGGGCGGACTTGGTGGTGGCGGTGTGCAGCTCAACACCTGCCCTATGAGTTGGTGAGCTGAGTCAGCAATGACGCGTTTGTCCGGACCAATGAAGATAATCCGGCGACCATCGGCGGCGGCGAGTTGGTCAACGGCCCGCTGTACCGCCGCGGGGCCGGCGTTCGTCCGGTAGATGGTGAGCACTTTGGAGAGGGTGATCTGCTCTTGCTGGTTAACACTGCCCGCATACTGCACGAAACTGCGCGTCGTCACCTGCTGCGCGGTGAATGCGACGGTACCAATCGCCACCATGAGGACGAGCGCGAACATGACGAGGATACGTAAGCGTAGACTACGAAACAGCAAGATCTACCTCGAACTTATAGCCGACACCGTAGACCGTGTGCACGTACTCCGGCCGGTCAGGGTGGCGCTCGATCTTACGGCGCAGGTTCATTATATGGACATCTACCGTACGCTCTGTACCCATATACGCCGGACCGAAGACCCGGGTCAGCAACTGCTCACGCGTGAAAACGCGGCCTGGTACCTGGGCAAGTACGCTGAGCAATTGAAATTCTGTCGGAGTGAGCAGCGCCGGGTGTCCCCTGACTGTCACCTGATGGCGGGCCGGATCGAGTAGGAGCGCGCCGTAAACCAGCGGTTGGACCGGCACATCCTCCTGGGCGGCCGACCTGCGGAGGACGACCCGCACGCGTGCCACCAGTTCCCGTGGACTGAACGGCTTGACGACGTAATCGTCGGCACCAAGATCGAGTCCGAGCAGTTTGTCTTCCTCTGCGACACGGGCGGTGAGCATTATTATCGGGAGGTGAGATTCGGCGCGCAGCACCCGGCAGACATCAAAGCCGTCTACTTTAGGCAACATCAAGTCGAGCACCACGAGATCCGGCTGCTGGGAGCGCGCCAGATCGATCGCCGCGCGGCCATCCCTCGCGACCAGTACACGGAAACGATCTCGCTCCAGATAGAGCCGGAGAAGCTCGACGGTTCGGGGATCGTCCTCCGCTACGAGGATCGTCTGGTGCATTCCGCCCTCCGCGCCGTTCCGGCGCATGCCTGATGCCGGGTCGCCAACCGTCACGTGAATGCACGGCCCGGAGAGAACTCAGTATACGAGAGGACCTGTTAGGAAGTGATGAAGATGAGCGTTATACCAAGTTCGCTATGAGGGGGCCGGAAACGGAGGAGGCTGGGGCGAGGGCGGTGGCGATCCAGTCCCAGCCGGTGAGGGGAGCGCAGGCGGCCGGGGTTGGCGGCACCCACGAGCGCACGCTGCGCCCCTGCCACACGAGCTACAGCGCCTGCAGCCGCGGGCGGATCTGGTAGTCACGTTCCGCTCGATAGAGCGCCCCCAACGTCTCCGCGTCTTCTCCCCATGTCACCTTCACCGGCCGACCCATACACCACCTCGCCCTCAGCACGCTTGACAGTTTATGCTTCCCTCACGGCGAATTGGTATAAAGATCTCCACCTGCTCGCAGTCACCCGCCCGGACGATGTGGATCACCGACCGGTGAGAGCGATGACGGGCAGTTAGCCAAACAGAGCATGAACAAATCCGAGCCTGGAGGAATCGGAGGCAATGCCTTGCGTCGATGGGGCGTAAAGCATTGGCCTTGACAGATGCTGCTTACGACCTCACCAGGGCAATGGCATCAATCTCGATGCCAATATCCCCCGGAAGACGTCCTGCCTGGATAGTCGTGCGCGCCGGTGGGTTCATCGGAAAGTAGGAAGCGTACACCGCATTGAATCGCCCAAAATCATTCATATCGCGGAGATAACACGTCGTTTTCACCACAAGATCGAGGCTGCTGTCTGCCGCCTCTAAAATCGCGCGAATGTTCCGCAGCACCTGGTGTGTCTGCGCCTCAATGTCCTCCGCACGCTGTCCGGTCGCTGGATCCGCCGGTCCTTGTCCAGACACGAACGCCAAATTGCCAGCCACCACCGCCTGAGAGTATGGTCCAATTGGCTGCGGTGCAGCAGCAGTGTGTACGGGCAACTTATCGGTCATATAGCTCCTTCGTCCCTTCCTCTAATGATTGTTCCATCATAGACGATGCTGCAACATTGTGCTGCGCTATCGCTTCCTCGGCAATGACATAGGACTTCAGAATACCAACGTACGGCAAATTCCGATAACGCTCCCCATAGTCTAGACCATATCCCACCACAAACTCATTGGGAATACGAAATCCCACAAGGTCTAAAGGCACGTCTGCCTTCTTTGGTACCACCTTATCCAGTAGCGTGACAATCCGTAGAGAGCGTGGCCCCTGATTGAGCAGATAGGTACGCAGATACTCTAGTGTCAGTCCCGTATCTACAATATCTTCCACGATCAGCACGTCCCGCCCTTCGATGCTCACGCTCAGGTCCATGAGGATGCGTACCACACCGCTGCTCTTGGTGCTTCGCCCATAGCTGCTTACCGCCATAAATTCCACCTGGAGCGGAGTTGCCATAGCTCGCATGAGATCCACTAAGAAAGGGGTTGCTCCCTTCAATACCCCCACCAAAATCGGTACCTGTCCCTCATACAGCCGTGCCAGGCGCTGCCCAAGCTGGTTGACGCGTTCCTGAATTGACTGCGCATCGATGAGAATTTCTTGGATATCGTCGTCTAACGTACTCACCCACCCCTCACCTCCTGTTCCCGCAGTCTATCACTGCACCGTACCATCTTGAGATGCCAGACGGGCTCTCCTTCCTGCGGTAGTGCCCACTCTGCCACCCGAAGCCCCATGACGCACGCAATACCACGTTCTGTTACCACGAGTGGTACGTGCCGTCGTTCCCACCGTGCAATTCGAGAATCCACAAACAAGTCTTGAAGCTTCTTACGCCCAACACCCTGGAGATCGATACGGTCTCCAGCCTGCCACGGTCGGAGAATGGCCATCCCGTGAATACTACGAGCAGCCAAGTACGCTTCCATACCCTGTGCCCGTACGCCAGACCATGAATCTTCCAACGTGCTAGAGATCGTCATCCGCCATGCCGGACTTTCCACATCTCCAGGGAGCATCAGTGTAACTTGGGGCAATGTCAGCTCTTCCCGCAGGAGCGAGCCAATCTGCCCTGTATCGCGCTGCAGACGAAGGCAGCGCTTTCCCGGAAGCGGCATCTCGGCTCCCGTCATCCCTGTGCGCAGCAATCGATCCGCCGCCATAATCACCGAGGCAGATGTTCCTCTTCCTGTGAGTTTCCTCAGGATCTGCCACCGTAGGCTCGGCGACGTATCACGCCACAGATGCCGATCGATAAGGAAGACGCCATCACTCTCGGCGTGCACAACTTTCTGGCACGCCTCTTCGATCTCCTCCTGAAGCTGCTGCCAATCTGCCCACAACAGCTCAGCAGTGTGCGCTAACCGGCCTGTAACGTTCCCCATATGCTCTTCCAGCCAGGGCAAAACTTCCAAGCGAAGACGATTCCGCTGGCACCAGGGCTCAGTATTGCTCGCGTCTTCGCGCCAAGCGAAGTCTCGCTCCTGGCACCAGCCAGTACAATCGGCGTGTCGCAACGACAGAAGCGGCCGTATCACCCCACCGGCCTTCGGAGCTAAGCCCATCATGCCGCGCAAACCACTCCCGCGAAACAGATGCAGCAATACCGTCTCCGCTTGATCATCAGCCGTATGTCCCGTTGCTATCGCATACGCACCGCTCTGCTCTCGGACACGCTGCAGAAACTGCCAGCGTGACTCATGAGCCGCTGCCTCCAAAGAAAGACGCCGCTGCTTGACTAAATCTCCCACCCGAGCGCTACCAAACCACACTGGTGCCCCCAGTCGATCTGCCAGCCGTGCCACGAAGGCCGCATCTTCATCTGCGGCGTCTCCCCGCAAGCCATGGTGGAAATGCGCAAGCGCAAGCCGCGTACCGGTGCGCTGACCGAGCTCCTGCACCATTGTGGCCGCACACACAGAATCCGCGCCGCCACTTACTGCTACGAGCAAAACTCCCGCTCGCAACAGCTCATGGGCTTTACACCACCGCCATACCTGGTTGCGCCACTGCTGCACGTGGAGCGAAGTAGGCGCTTCGCTGCTGTCACCTCTAGCCATCTACCACACCGTATCAGCCTCAACCGCTCGTAGATCCGCGGCGGCATTGAGATCGACAAGCGACAAAGGTCCAACTTCAACAAGCTGAGCTTCCGGCAGCAAACGGCGCACCACCGCTCGCATCCCCTCGGTATCTTCTGTCACGCCCAGCAGTGCCTTACGCAGGCTCGGGTGAAACAAAGGTGGGTGTCCTCGCTTGCCGCCATAGGTGGGCAACGCGAGCTGCCGGTCAGGCTCAACTGCCGCCAAAAAGGTGCGATAAAAGCTCGCTGGTCGTGGCTGATCCACTCCTACAACCAGGAACCATCCGTGGCTAGCCTCCGCCACCCCCAGGCGCACTGATCCGGCCTTCCCCTCCGCATAGTCCTGGTTCCATACTACCCTCGGCGCCATCGATTCTATTGCCTGCGCGACCTCCTCAGACCGATGGCCGGTCACCACCACGCACTCTGCTATTCCGGCAGCGCGCAGTTGTCGTAGCTGGTAAACAATCAGTGGTACGGCGTGCTCACTTCCCGGCGGCCAGAGCAACAGCGGCTTAAACGCCCCGAGGCGCGTCGAGCTTCCTGCCGCCAGCACAATTGCAACGATCCGCTCTGGTGGAATCACCGTATTCTCAACTGCTCCCTAGCAGCGCCATCTCTTCAGCCTGGTCCCCCCGCTCAGCGCCTTCTTCCCCATCCCGCACAGGCTGATGCGTCAATCGCCGCGCGAAAAGCTCGTGCGTCTGTTCCGAAAGCGACCGTCCACTTCCACCCCGTAACACCCGTACCAACTCTGCACAAATTGCCACCGCAATCTCCGCAGGGGTAACGGCTCTGATATCCAATCCCACCGGCGCATAAATTCGCAAGAGCGTCTCTGGCGGGAATCCTTCCGCATACAGCAACTTCAAAACCGTCCACACCCGCCGCTTACTGCCGATCATTCCAATATATGGAGCTGCACTCTTCAGCAACGAACGCAAAGCCGGCACGTCCTGCTGGTGTCCTCGTGTTACCAACACCACATAGGTCCGTGCATCTACGCAATCCTTCACGTACTCCGACAGCTCTCTACCGAAATCTGCTACACGTACCTCATCCGCTGTAGGAAAACGCCCCTGCTGCGCAAATGCCGCCCGATCATCCCAAACGGTCACGTGGAATCCTAGAACCCTGGCTATCTGTG
>JAMDCW010000132.1 GCA_023489405.1 Chloroflexota bacterium | reverse complement strand
AGCGCTACCAAACGATTATCTCGATGGACGAGGCATCCTTCGCTCCCCTCAAAAAGTACCATACCCGTCCCATCACCAACGATGTGGTTGTGTTCGTGCTCTTCAGCCACGATGTACATGTCATTCCAATTGCCAACATCTACCCAATCGAATGAGGCGGGGACGACAAGGATGTTCGAGGCCCGTTCCAAAATAGCGGTGTCGATGGGATCAGCCGGTAACGATTTAAAGACGTGCTCGCTCACCTCCGCCGCTCGTGGTGTACCGAGAGCCTCTTCTATATGGCATAATCCTTCATAGCTCAGAGGAGCGCACTCCCGAAAAGCCTCGAGGAGTGTCTCCACCTTCCAGACGAAGTAGTTGGTATTCCAGTAGTAACCACCTTGCTGGAGATACCGCTCAGCAAGGTGGCGATCGGGTTTCTCCTTGAAGCTATCGACGGAGTAGATGGGTGTACCGTTGATCATCAGAAGCTCACTGCCAGCTTCGATGTAGCCGTAACCGGTGTGGGGACTCGTGGGAACGACACCAATGGTGATCAAGTGATCGCCAGCTTGAGCAGCAGCAATGCCAATCTTCAGACAGCGCCGGAATCCGTCGACATCGGCAATAAGGTGATCAGCTCCTACCGTCACAAGAACAGCCCGAGGGTCCCGGCGATGGATTGTTACAGCGGCCAGGCCGATAGCGAGAGCCGTCTGGCGCGGCATTGGCTCAGCGATAACCTGATCCACTGCTATTCGAGGAAGAAGCTGCCGCATCGTCGGTGCAAGCTCTTGGGAGGTGACAACATAGAGGCGCTCAGAGGTACACAGCGGCTCGACACGCTCCGCCGCTTGTTGAAATAGCGAAGCATTGCCTCGCAGGGCGAGCAACTGCTTCGGAGTGCGTCGCCGCGATTTGGGCCAGAGGCGTGTTCCCCCACCACCAGCAATCACGGCACAGTACACTTCAGACATAGTACTTGGCTCCGATAAGCTCACGTAGAGTTCCTGTCTGGCAGTAACTAGTTCCACTTCCACGGCGTGATCGGTATTCTAAAACTTTGCTCAACCGCGCCTGCTCTCGCTACCATACTGGATAGTATCACTCCTGATATCTCTATAGGATTGGTCGAGAATGGCCGCCTGGTGGAGATGCAGAGAAAGGATGACAGTGGCACTAGCTTTTCTTCTGGCTTTCTGGTTACCATTGGGTTGTCTCATCCTCATCCTTCTCGACCTAGGCATTGTCATTGAAGTAGCCAATCATCTCCTGGCATTGCCGGTGCTCGGTGTAGCGGCAGTGCTGCTCTTCATACTGCTTCTCGGTCGGAGAGTGGTTCTCCTGTTCCGGCGTCCCGCCGGAGAAGAGCCACGGCGCAGCACAAGCGTACGCGCCCACACGATCACTACCCGCGATCACCACACCATTTTCGTGGATACCCTTGGACCACGCGAAGAGTTCTCTCTTCTCTTCTGTCAAGGTTGGGAAGTGACTAGTGATGTGTGGCATTACCTCAAGAAATCCCGGCGGTTGGAACGACTAGGACGCCTCATTACCTGGGATCTCCCTGGTGTTGGTAAATCAGGCAAACTGACCGCTCCAGTATCCTTGGATTCGCTCGCCCACTGCCTTCGCGACGTCATTGAACAAGAAGGCGGCCGTCGCATTGTCCTAACAGGGCTCGGCGTCGGGGGGTTCATTGCTCTCCAGTTTTGTCGTTTGTTCCCCGATCTTACGCAGCGCCGGCTGATCGGCCTAGTCCTTATCGATACCCCAATGACAAGTCTTGGCCGTCCCCCCGCGCTTCTACGCTTCGCTGCTGCCGTCAGCCCGCTGATTGTTGCACTCCAGCGCTTGGTATACTGGTCAGGCTTAGGCCACCTTGTAACAGCGCTGTTATCCTTTGGCGGCCGGGAGAGCAGAGGTCAGTTGGACCTTGTAGTACGTTCGTGGTTGAGTCTCTCACCGCGGACGGTGCTGGCCTATATCACGGCATTCAGCGACTTCAACCCTACGGAGGCACTTCAGACAGCTCCGCTATCATTGCTCGTACTCCATAGTAAACGCCGCACTTTCCCCACATTACCTCCCCGTGATCATGACCAGTCAGCATCAGTTGTCGCCGAGCTCGCTACGTCAAGCTTGTGGGGACCATTGGAGCGCAGCGTAGAATGCGAACAGCAGCTCCGTGATTGGCTGGAAATCTTACCCGGTGGCCCTGGCGGACAGCATACTATGCGCCGTCGACAGCGGGAGCAAGCGCGTAGTGTCACTCCGCAAGATCGCACTGCCAGAGAACAGACCTGATCGGCCCGCGGTGCTCCGATTACCATAAACTTCCTGTTTCTTTACTTCTCTGGGCATACTCCTTCACCTTTTTCTGATGTTTGGTTCGTAGAGTACAAAGTGGTACAGGTAGATCCTCCCTACCCCGACCCTCCTCGACCCACGGCGAGGCGAGCCTGCACCCGGGCCAGAGCATCGTCTCTGGCCCGCTCCTTTTGTGTCTGATTGTGCAGTGAGAGACAGGGGGATGCCATACCTCCGGGGTATACTCGCGTCAGGAGACAGAAAGGATAGTACTGGCGTGCGAGTGCTCGTCATAGGCTCAGGCGGGCGCGAACACGCGCTCTGCTGGAAGATCGCCCAATCTCCCCTCTTGACCAAACTCTATGCCACTCCAGGTAATCCGGGAATTGCCTCCCTGGCCGAATGTCAGCCAGTTGATTCTAGTGATCCGTCAGCGGTTCTTGGGTTGGCGCAACGCTTGCACATCGATATGGTCGTCGTTGGGCCAGAAGATCCTCTGGCGTTGGGGGTGAGCGACGCCCTTGCACGTGCTAGAATTGCTGTGTTCGGTCCAAGTCAACAGGCAGCACGAGTCGAGAGCAGTAAGCACTTTGCGAAACAGGTCATGGAGGCTGTAGGCGTTCCTTATCCTATCTCAGCAGACTTTTCAGATTTCACCTCTGCAGAGCGCTACGTCCTCGCCTTGCCGGAAGGTAGGATTGTCGTCAAAGCTGATGGCCTTTTCCACGGCAAGGGAGTTATAGTCACCAGCAGCCGGCAAGAAGCCTTAACGGTCCTCGAGAGAATGCTCGTTCACCGTCAATTCGGTGCTGCTGGACAGAAAGCCATCGTTGAACAGTTCCTCGAAGGTGACGAACGTTCCTATATCGCTTTGTGCGATGGTGAACGCACTGTGCTCTTTCCACCTGCTCGTGATCATAAACGAGCATTCGATGGAGATCGTGGACCGAATACCGGTGGCATGGGCGTTATTGCACCCGCTATCCGCGCCGAAGATCCTCCACTCGATGCCGTCGAATCACAGATCTTCCGTCCAGTTTTACAGGAGCTAGCAAGGCGGGGTAGTCCATTCCGCGGTGCGTTGTTTGCCGGAGTTATGCTGACGAACGAAGGCCCTAAAGTGTTGGAATTCAATGCGCGCTTCGGTGATCCGGAAGCAGAGGCGTTGCTGCCCCTTCTCGATGAAGATCTCCTGCCCTTGCTCTATGCCGCCGCTACTGGAAGTTTGCCTGCGCGACCGCTACGGATGCGTGCAGGCGCATGTGTTTCAGTAGTGCTGGCATCAGATGGTTATCCCGACCATTATGACGCCGGCATACCAATTGAGCACGTAGAGGAGGCGGTCCAAATATCCGATGCGTTCGTTTTCCACGCTGGTACGGCTCTCCGGGATCACCAGTTGGTAACCGCTGGTGGCCGGGTGCTTTGCGTCACCGGTACTGGATTCGATCTTGCTGCTGCATATCGTGTAGCATATACCGCCGCAGAGAAGATTTCCTGGCATGGTAAACAGTTTCGAAGGGACATTGGCGCATCATGGTGGTGAAAGTAGATGTCCAGAGTTCGCTCTCTTCCACTGGCGCGCCAAGCCGCCAGATGCACGATGGCATCCTCATTGTGGACTACGGCTCCCAGTACACACATCTCATCGGACGGCGTATCCGGGAGCTCCACGTCTATTCGGAAATCGTCCCTCATACAGCAGTAGTGCAGGCTATCCAAGAACGTAAGCCGCGCGGGCTCATCCTTTCTGGAGGGCCTGCCAGCGTCTACGATCCAGGCGTTCCCGATATCGATCCGGTGGTATTCGATGCGGGGATCCCCGTACTAGGCATATGCTATGGCATGCATCTCATAGCTCACGTTCTTGGCGGACGTGTAGATCGCGGCGACCACCAGGAATATGGTCCGGCAACGGTTTCTCATATGGGCTCGGAGGATCTACTAGCTAGGATGCCTGAGTCGTTTACGGTGTGGATGAGCCATGGAGATCTTGTGGCAGTGCCTCCGCCAGGTTTTCGTGTCCTGGCTTCAACCCCCAACACTTCTGTAGCGGCAATGGGAGATCCGGAACGCCGCCTCTATGGCGTCCAGTTCCACCCCGAAGTAACCCACACCCTGCGCGGGAAAACCGTCCTGCGTAACTTCCTCTTCCAGATTTGCGGTTGCCGGCCGTCGTGGCGCATGAGCACGTACATCGAAGAAAGTATTGCCGAGATTCGCGCACTGGTCGCTCAAGATCAGGCAATCTGTGCAGTATCCGGCGGCGTCGATTCAACGGTCGCCGCCGCTCTTGCTTACCGTGCGCTCGGTGAGCAACTGACGTGTATCTTCATCAATAATGGCCTCCTGCGCCTCAATGAGGCTGACGAAACTACTATGGCGCTACGCAGCTTCCTCGGTCCCAGCTTGCGTTGTGTCGATGCCAGTGAACGCTTTCTCAGCAGACTTGCCGGAGTGGTAGACCCCGAAGAGAAACGGCGCCGTATCGGGGAGACATTCATCCGGGTCTTCGAAGATGAAGCCACGACACTGGGAGATGTGCCTTGGTTGGTGCAGGGCACACTCTATCCAGACGTTATCGAGAGTGCCACTGGCCATCAGACAGCAGGAAAAATCAAAACCCACCATAACGTCGGCGGATTACCGGAGGACCTTCGCTTCCGGCTGATCGAGCCGCTGCGCTATCTATTCAAAGACGAAGTTCGCCAGCTCGGTCGAGAATTAGGAGTACCAGAAAGCATACTACAATGCCAACCGTTCCCTGGCCCAGGCCTCGCCGTACGTCTCCTGGGTGAAGTGACACGCGGACGTTTAGCGGTGCTGCGCCGTGCTGATGCGATTGTGCGCGAGGAGTTAGAACATAGTCCGATTGCTCACCGGTTGAGTCAGTACTTTGCCGTATTGACCGACCAGCGCAGCGTCGGCGTGATGGGAGACGGACGTACATATGGTAGCGTCATCGCGATTCGTGCGGTCAGTACGACAGATTTCATGACGGCTGAAGCTCTCGTCTTGCCAGCGCAAACCCAGATGCGACTTGCTACTCGTCTCGTTAATGAGGTGCCTGAGATCAATCGCATCGTCTACGACATAACATCCAAACCACCGGCCACGATCGAATGGGAATAAGCTTCCGTCGCACTACTGCCGCTTCGTCAGCACTGCTACGGGACGGATGGGGCTACCGGTAGCGCCTACAAACGTGAGCGGTAGACATACGAAAAGGAACTCGACGTGTCCCGTCGCTGAGAGGCCTTCAAGGTCCAAGTTCTCAAGGATATGGATACCAGCCTTCTGAATAAGACGTATGTGGACCGGAAGTCGATTGACCCGAGGATCGAAGCGCTCATAGGTAATCGTGTCTGCCCCAGTAGCGAATATTCCTCGATCGGCAAGCCAATCTGCTCCTGAGGCGTCAGGGCCG
>JAMDCW010000040.1 GCA_023489405.1 Chloroflexota bacterium | reverse complement strand
GTTGAGGTCCATTCAAGGCGCAGGGGAGATCGATACCATAGGCAGCAGCCAGTTGAACATTGGCAGCGAACGCTACACCTGCATCAGTGAGGCCACTACTGATCAAGAGCAAGCCGGCGGCTTCAGCGAGATCGACGCAACGACGGGAAGGGAGTAAGCCACCAGTACGGGTTACCTTGAGGGCGAGCGCGGTGAGGCAGCGTTGCTGGATCAGCTCCCAAAGGACGGCAGGGCTGGTGATCGGTTCATCGAGAGCGACGGGGATATGGAGGCGGGCGGTGAGATCGGCGGTGGCAGCCAGGCGATCGGGAGGGAGTGGCTGTTCAAGCAAATCAAGTCCGGCGGCTTGCAACGCCAAGGCGCGTTCGCGAGCAGAGGCGAGGGGGAGGCCGCCATTGGCATCCCCCCAGAGGAAACCGGAAGGAAAGGCCTCGCGGGCCAAGCGGCAGAGTTCAAGATCCCAGGAGGGAGCGCCGCCGAGTTTGATGTTACCGGAGCGGAAGCCTCGTTCGCACGCTGCGCGGAGGGAAGAGGCAACGACATCTGGTGTACTACCCGTTACGGTCCAGCTAAGCTGGATGGATTGGCGACGCTGGCTGCCGAGGAGAACAGCAAGGGGAAGGCCAAGGAGACGCCCGAAGAGATCGTACATAGCGATATCGATACCAGCACGAGCGATCGGAGCGCTCAGACCCCAGAGGGGAGCGAGGAGCTGATCGAGCTTACGATGGAGTCCGTCGAGGTCGGTACAAGAACAGCCGATGCTTGCGGGAAGGAAGTGCTGCTGGAGAATACCGACCACCGAGGAGACGGTTTCCGGGGACCAGGTAGGTATAGGAGAAGCTTCGCCCCAGCCAGCGACACCGTTTTCTGCTTCGAGGCGAACGAGGATGATGGTGCGTCCACCGGAAGTGCCGGCGACAACGCCGCGGGAAGTACGGAAGTCGGTACGAACGGGTAAGCGGAAAGCGAAGACATCGCTCCGAGCCACCCGACCATCGATCACCTAGGCATTCCTTCTTGAAATACAAAGTTCGTAGAGGATACATGATTCTGGACGTTGTGCAAGTAAGCGTCCGAATATCAGTAGTATTCTATATAATTATGAGAAGCATATCGCGGTATAACACGGGGGAGCGGCGTAACTTTCTCGTGAATGCGTGGTGGTTACAGGATAGCCGCGCTACTTCGAGGGCGTAGGCGTGGGGGTAGTGGTAGTTCCTGGAGCGACCATCATCATTCCTGCCCCGAGTCCGCTCGTATTGGACCGGCCATTGACATCTTTGGGAGCAGCGGCGGCGCCCTGGCCGGGCTGGCGAGCCAAGTACGAAGGGAACTCACCGCGGACTTCCTTAGGCTGACCGACGCAAGCTGCGAGCATGAGGGCAGCGGCGAAGAGTGCGGAGAGGAGGGGCCAACATCGAGATTGTCTATGCATGACTCAATTCCACCATCCTCGTTCTCCCAATACACGACGTAGCTTTGAGCCGATGAGCGCCGGAATTCCGCGAAGGGTCTCCAGGGAGATCCCGCCTTCTATACTCATATGGTACAGGGTGTTGTGTGCTTGAGCAAATGCTCTGTGCTCTCACTGCCATTTAGGATGACCTTGGAGGAGTCTCAACGAGCGAGAAGAGCGGGGGGCACCGGCGCTCTGGCGGATCACCAGGTGAACAGGCAGACGCACGACGGCAGCAGGGCGAGAAGGATCCTGGATGCGGGAGATGAGGAGCTCCATAGCGCGCCGTCCCATCTCCATAGGGTCTTGGTGTACGGTCGTGAGAGGTGGATCGCAGGCGAGAGCATGGGCGTCATCACCGAAGCCGATGAGGGTGAGATCGTCGGGGATGCGCCAACCGAGGCGACGGGCGGCAAAGCTCACCTGGAGAGCGGTGACGTCGTTGATCGCAAAGACTGCTGTTGGGAGATGCTCCTGGAGTGCCTCGGCAATCTGGAGCACGTCGAGATGGCATTCGGGATGTGGTAGGCGCAGGTAGTCGTAAGCTGTGATGATCGCGCTTTTTGCAGAGATGGTCGTGATCGTCATACCGGCGCTGTTGACGCCGGCAAGGGCCTGACGGAATCCCTGTTCACGTTCGTGTTCTGTAGATAGAGAGGAGATGCGGTCGACGATCAAGATCCGTTGATGGCCGAGCTTGGCCAAGAGCTGACCGACAGCGAATCCGCCGGCGACGTTATCGGCGGTAACGAGGTCGACATCTACGCCTGGAATTGCGCGATCGACGAGGACGAGAGGGAAACCGGCACGGAGGAGGTTCCCGACGGAGTGTGCTGAGCGCTGGTCGCTGACTGGGAAGAGGAGCACGCCATCCGACGTCGAGCGCGCGGCTTCGAGGCTCTGCTGTTCAAGGGCAGAATCGACCAGTACATTGATGATTTCCAGACGCCGGCCGGCTTCGCGGGCGACACGTTCGGCACCCTCGACGATCTGGGCGATCATCTCATCGCGGAGGCGTGTCACGATGCAGGAAATGATCTCGGTCTGGCGGCGTTGAGGAATGGTGACGAAGGTGCCACGGCCGACGACCCGCACGAGAAGCTGTTCGCTAGCGAGCTGGCCGAGGGCTTGGCGAACCGTCTGGCGGCTGACGCCAAAGGAAGCGGCGAGCTCCACTTCGGAGGGCAAAGGGCCGCCAACGACGTAGACACCGGAGCGAATATAGGCGCGCAAGATGTCAGCCACCTGACGATGCAGGGGTGATGGACTTTGGCGATCGATGGTGTATGTGAGATCAGACGGCGTCGTTGCGGTCAGTGATCGTCCTCCTACCCTTTACAAATCCCCTTATGGTTTGTATAGTATCCATTAAAGGTTGTACACACCGGTACAGACATTTTCCACAGGGCATTGAGCTGGAGGTTAAGGTCACTGGCGCCCTTGACAGGCAGCGGCGTATCGTGTTGACTTGTTAAGCAGCTTCTTAGCATCGCCGCAGTTTCGCACCCCTGGGACCTGAGGTAGGGAGAGACCGAGAGGTCAACCACATTGCGCTTCTGTGTAATAAAAATCGCTAGAGGAGGTCGACGTTCTCAATGAGTGAACCATTTTCATCTGAGGAAACAGGGGCCATCAAGCGCCGGAAGGTCCTCACAGGGCTTTCTGCAGGAGTAGTAGCGATATCATCCGCGGCGCTGCTCGCCGCCTGCGGCAGTAGCGCCGCGACTACGACGGCATCGAGCAGCTCGTCCGCTGCACCGTCAACGAGCAGTGCTACGAGTACATCGACGAGCAGTGCTACGAGTACATCAGCGGCGACGAGCACATCAACGAGCAGTGCCACGAGTACATCGACGGAGAGGATGTCGCACTCGAGCGCCACGACATCTTCTGCGACGACGGCTTCGAAATCGAGTGCGGCGTTAGCGAAGAATGTCATTCCGCAGAGCGGTGGCATTGCACCGACGCCGCGAAACCAGACGGTGATCATTGATCAGGTGCTCTTCCACGTCTTCGACAGCTTCAATCCCTTCATCCCCAATGGGCAGGAGTACGAAGCAGGCTTCCAGCAGGTATGCAAAGAGTTCCTCTTCTATGCGAACTATGCTGCCGGCAAGATCCAACCCTGGCTCGGGAAGACGTGGAAATACAACAGCAATTTCACCGCGCTGACGCTCATTTTGAACACGGCGGCGCACTGGAATGACGGGCAGCCGTTCACGTCTAAAGACGTGGCCTTTACCGCTAACATGCTCATGAAGAATAAGGCGTTGAGCGGCGGGGCGACGTTGCAGCAGTTTGTCAAGTCGATCGACACACCGGATGCGGGGACGATCACATTCAACCTCACCAAACCGAACCCGCGCTTCCACTACCAGTTCATCTGTGGAATCGTCGGTGGCTTTGAAGTCGTGCCGGAGCACATCTGGTCGAAGCAGAATCCGCTGACGTTCAAGGACAATCCACCGGTGCGGACGGGACCGTACAAACTCGATCGGGTACTGCCGAACCAGCTCATGTTCATCTGGAAGAAGGATCCGAACTACTGGAACAAGGCGAACCTGGACCCCAAACCGGAATACGTGGTCTATCGCACGGCACCGGTGCAGGACTCTGACGTAGAGGAGTTCAAGCGGGCGCAGACGGATCTGGGAGGTAACCTGGACTACCAGCACATGCTGGCCATCAAGCAGAGTGGCTATAAGAACATCGAGATCGAGTCAGCATTTCGCGATCCGTGTCCGCGTGGCTTCTGGGTCAACAGCGATCCGTCGAAGGGCGTTTTGGCGGACTACCGGTTCCACTGGGTGCTGTCGTATCTGCTCGACCGCAAGAAGATCGGCTCGGAGATCTGGCTCATCCAGACGCCGCCGGCGCAGTATCCGTGGGCAGACTACAAGAGCAACGACGTGTGGACGGACGCCGCCATCGCCAAGCAGTATCCCATGGAGTACAACCCCACGAAGGCAGCGCAACTCCTGGATGCCATGGGAGCGAAGGCCGGTGCAGGCGGGAAGCGAACCTATCAAGGGAAGCCGATCTCCATTGAGATCATGACGCCGACACCAGTAGGACAACCAGAATATGAGATTGGGGCGCTCGTAGCCCAGGAACTGGAGAAGCTCGGCATTTCGGCGTCGGCGCGCAGCTACTCTGGTCCAATCTGGGGCCAGAAGTTCGCGACAGGGGAGTTCGACGTCAGCTCTCACTGGCTCTGCGGTGTCTCCTTCGATCCGGATCAGCTCTACAGCCAGTTCGAGGACAAGTACTACGTGCCCATTGGCCAGCGAGCGATCAACGGGGATGCAGTGCGGTTGAAGGATGCGGCCTTCACCGCAGTGGCGGAGAAGCTGGATGCAGCAGATCCGGCCGCGGCGGCGACGCAGCCATTGTTCAAGGAAGCGTTGACGGATTACTACAAGGCGCTGCCGGCGATTCCGGTGATCCAGACGACCTATCCGACGGCGTTCAACACGACGTACTGGACGAACTGGCCGACCAACAACAACTTGTACGAAGTGCCGGCGAACTGGTGGGGTCAGTTCCTCTTCGTGATCGGAAATATCAAGCCAACAGGGAAATAGCATCCGGTTGACCGAGCCTAGGGAAGGGCGCTGGCCTTCTCCCTAGGCTGGTTAGCCCATGATGAGGAGCACCAGTCGATGGCCACTGCCAGCACCACTCCCGACAGCTCCCTGCCGGCTGCCATCCCACAGGCAGCGCGGCGAGCGCTCATTCCTCCGGTGCTCGCCTACATCGTGCGACGGATTGGGCTCTACCTGCTTACCTTGTGGGGAGCTTTCACGGTGGCATTCATGTTCTTCCACCTGATTCCGGGGAATCCGGTGGAAGCATTCATCGCAAGCCTGCAGCAGAATCAGATTTACAATGTGCAGGCGAGCAAGGGGATGATCGACTACTACAACAAGGTTTTCGGGCTCAACGGGAACTTGTTGCAGCAGTATCTCAACTACCTCAACCAAGTCGTCATCCATCACAACTTGGGACCGGCGCTCCTCGACTATCCGGAACCGTCGCAGGTGATCATTATGCGAGCGTTACCGTGGACGATCGGGCTCTTAGGGCTATCGGCGGTGATCTCCTTCGTGCTGGGGCTGCTGCTGGGAGCGCTCTGTGGCTGGGCGCGGAACAGCAGGCTATCACGTGGGCTCACCAATTTTGCGCTGGCGTTTTCGCACGTTCCCTACTACTTCGTAGCGCTGATGCTGATTTTCATCCTGGCGTACCGGCTCGACTGGTTTCCCTCGCAGTCGGCTTACGCGGCATCGCTAGAGCCGGCGATCAACCTTCAGTTCGTACAAAGCGTCATCCATCATGGCTTTTTACCAGCGCTCTCCATCGTGTTCATCGGGGCGTGCAACTGGCTGATTTCCACGCGGATGTTGCTGGTCACGACGCTTGGTGAAGATTATTTGACGTTTGCCGACGCCAAGGGCTTGAATCCACGGCGCATCTTGCTGAGCTACGCACTGCGCAATGCCTATCTGCCGCAGATCACGGCATTCGGCATCTCGTTGGGCTACATCTTCAACGGCAATGTACTGGTAGAACAGCTTTTCAA
>JAMDCW010000046.1:1240-6124 GCA_023489405.1 Chloroflexota bacterium | reverse complement strand
ACGATCGTATCGATACGGCGAGCCGCCTGGAGCGCTTCACCTCCACGAATGAGGACACCTAGCTCGGCGGCCTTCCCGGTACCTACCATAATTGCCACCGGGGTCGCCAGGCCCAAAGCGCAAGGGCAGGCAATCACCACAACAGCAATCGCCACGGTGAGGGCGTTCGTCAGCCGTGGCTCCGGGCCGATCATCAGCCACCCCCCAAAGGTGAGGGCGCTGAGAGCGAGAATTACCGGGACAAAATAAGCGGCGATCGTGTCTGCCAGCCGTTGAATCGGCGCTTTCGATCCTTGAGCATCTTCCACCATCTTGATGATGTGCGCCAGCACCGTGTCACGGCCGACGCGGGTCGCTCGAAAGACGACGGCGCCGGAGCGATTGAGCGTCGCTCCGATCAGATGATCGCCCATCGTTTTCTCGACGGGGAGCGATTCTCCGGTCAACATCGACTCATCAATCGTAGACTGCCCTTCGACGACATCACCATCGACTGGTATGCGCTCGCCCGGGCGCACGCGCAGGAGGTCGCCCGGGCGCACATCCGACAGGGGAACATCCTGTTCCACGCCACGGCGAAGGACATGTGCCACTGGGGGTCGCAACTCCATGAGTGCACGGATTGCTGCTCCTGTTTGCCGTCGAGCGCGCGCTTCCAACCATCGTCCGAGCAACACGAGCGCCACGATGAGCGTAGATGCCTCATAGTAGAGGTGATAAGGGAAGCCCCACTGTCCGGCCAGTGCCGGCCATAGCGTAAGAAAGGCGCTATAGCCATACGCCGCGGTCGTTCCCGCAACCCCTCTTCGCCTTTCGGTCGTTCCCGCAACTACCAGCGTATTCATATTGGCCGAGCCATGCCGTAAGGCCGCCCACGCGGAACGGTAAAAGAGACTACCAGCCCAGAACTGCACGATTGTCGCCGCAATCAGGAACAGTGGGGCTACAAGCGGCACATTCCAGCCAAGCGGCAATTCCATTGCGAGCATGAGAACGACGCCGATAGCAAGGCTGACAAAGGCCTTGGTCCGCAACGCGGCTAGCTCCTGAGTGCGGCGTGTCTCTTCCGCATCATGGGTGTCCTCCAAGGAGCTTCGTTGCTCTGAGGCAGATGGCGTTGATCGATCCACCACGTGGTAGCCAGCCTGCTCAACGGCCGCCGCCAGATCAGCAAGGGAGACTTCTCCCGGAGCAATGCGCACACGCGCCTCTTCTGTCGCCAGATTGACGATCGCTTCCTCTACCCCCGGCACCCGCCCCAAGGCCTTCTCCACCCGGCGCACGCAGGAGGCACAAGTCATCCCGGAAATTCCGACGCTGATTTCGACGCTTTTCGATTCTGGAGCCTCGTACGATGTAGCGGCCATGAGCGCCTCAATCCTCTCTCAGTTGCTGTCGCTACCGGCTCGCTCGGCGCGGGCGATGGCAATCAGCAATCCTACCCCACCTGGGGTGGGATAAACAGTATACACGATACCACATTGGGGAGAACAACTCCGTAAAACCTGCCGGACGGGGGAGAGATAAAGCAGCGTTCGAGGAAGAGGCCGTGACGATCTTAGGCGCGATCCGTCGCCGGGGGCACGGGAGCGAAATCTGGCGTGCTGATGGCATACTCGACTGCAGCGGCTGGCTGCACCTGCCCTACGAGCCAGCGTAGCTGAGGTGCTGGTGCAAGCACGGGAGCCCCGGGCAAGGCTCGAGGTGCGACTTGCTCAGCATGAAGCGCGCTGTGCCGGATAGCCGACCACAAGCCGCCAGGAATCCACAGCCACAAGGTCACAGAACGGCTGATCAACGCCGCGGCTAGCGCCATAGCAGGATGAGCACCAAACCCCACCGCTGCCGTGGTAAGCGTCATCTCTACCGCGCCAACGCCAGCCGGCAGCAGTGACATACCACCGGTCAAACCCGCCAAACCGACGGCGAACATTGCTCCGGCTACCGGCACCGGGCTGCCTAACGCGCGCAGCACCATCCAGAATAAGGCGCCTTCGGCGCTCCGAGCGGCGAGAGCGAGAAGGACCGAAAGGAGAAGAGGGCGCACACGAGCGACTAAGGCTAATCCTTGAAAAGCCATTTCAATCCGGGTAACCAGTCTACCAGGCGAGGCGCTATGGTGATGGCGCTGCTGCCAGATGCGAGCGATAACGGGTAGCAGGGCGAACACCGGGAGCGCCAGCAGGGGAGCGAAAGCGGTAAATGAGACACGAGAAAGTGCCGTACGCGCCAGCAGTGCTCCTGCTATCGCCACGAGCAGGAAACTCGCACCCTCTGTCGTTCGCTCTAGAGAAACCACGGCGACGCTCTCCAATGCTGGGACGCCTTCTGATTGCTCTAAGAACGACAGCTTAAGGAGCTCTCCTAACCCTCCTGGGGTCAATCCCAGGGCATACCCGGCGACATAGATGGTGACGCTACGCGTGAGTGTTAGCTTCGCTGCTAACTGCCGCGCTAGCACATGCCAGCGCAAAAAGCGGGCGCCGTAACTGCCGGCTCCCAGCAACACACAGAGGGGAAGGATCGGCACGACTACGCCGGACCAATTCACGCGCTGCCCTAGATGCCAGCTTACACCGAGTCCCACGAGAAGGGAGAGGCTGGCTAGAACAGCGACCGTCCATACGGTGATGCGCAATGCGCGCGGTGCGCAATGCATCTGTCCATCCGGCAACTGTTTGCGACCAATCACGCGCACCGCATCTCCCGGTTTCATCTCTTTGAGAAGGTCTACACCTACCTTCATCACCGACTATATCCAGATGACATCGGGAGAAAAACAAAAAAAGCGTGAGCAAAACATGACAATCCTGTAGCTATTTCTCCTCTTCTTCCACCGTCGCGCAGGGTGCAAGCAGTGGGCGCAAAAATCTCACCTGGCGCCAGTGTACAGTGCAAGCCTCCGTCCTGCACTGGTATCCTAGCACTACTCTCCTAGGAGCGGATGGCGTAACCTAAACCAGCCAGCCATTTCTTGGCTGCGGTTTCTACATTCGATTCGGTCAAATACACCATGGTTCGTCCCCTGTAGGGGCGGTTCTAGGTGACCGCACTGTTTGCCGTGGTTGCACCCCTGCGGGATTTTCTTGGTCATGTTCTCATTGCGCCGGGTTGTTGATGATGTATTCCCGGATGCGGTTTAGGGAATCGTCGTGACGGACGAGAGGTGATGAGAATGTCTACACCAGCCAATGTGTCTCGCGTAATGGTAACAAACACAGAACCGTGGCTACGCTGTTTGAGCATTGTGACCAATTGCCGTGTAACAAAGTAGGGGCGAGGTTACCTCGCCCCTACCTCGCCGCGTTATGGCAACGTTGCCAGCCAGCGCACAACAGCCGCTGGATCGGCCGCACCGTAGACGAGAGAGCCTGGGGTCACGCCATCTGCTCCTGCCATAGCGATGAAGGGAGCGGTGTGCTTCCGGATGCCACCATCGACGTAGATCTCGACGTTGAGCTGGGATTGCTCACGCCACTTCGCTACCTGCCGGATGCGCTCGTAGACTGCGGTATCGATCTCCACCCCTTTAACGCCGAGAGCTGTTCCCATCAGCAGCACGCGATCCACCTCTCGCAGTAACGACTGCACGTCTTCGAGAGCGTCCCCCAGCTCGACGGCGATACCAGCACCGATACGGCATGAGCGGATAGAGCGCAAGGCGGAGACGGCATCAGCGCAGCTTCGAGGATGAATGGTGAGCATCCCGGCTCCCGCCGCCACAAACGGCTCGATCCAGCGCTCGGCATCACCCACCATAAGGTGTACGTCTACGAGCCGGTGCGTACGCTTCGCCACCGCACGGACAAAGTCTGGGCCAAACGTCAGCTCGGGAACGAAATGCCCATCCATGATGTCGATGTGAAACCCAGCCACCTCGGCTTCGACGCAGGCGATGGCCGCACCGACGTCGAGGAGATCTGCCGACCACAAGGAAACCGAGGTTTTCACCCCTACACTTCCAGTCCTATGTTCAGAGCAGCTTCAGTATCGCACCGATCCTCTCAGCACGCCATCTCGCACATCCAAAAGCGCCCTCATACGCATCGAGGGACAGAGCACAGCATACGCTGCTTTTGCTGGCTCTGCTCTCTTCATGTCTCACAGAAATCTCCGGCTGGAAGCACTTGAGCAGCAGGGTGAAGCCGAGCCGGGTGGCGCTCGTCTTATTCGCCAACAGCGCCAGTTCCGTCAAAGCAAGTGCCTACTGCTCCATCAGTTTCTCCGGCGCCCAGCGCCAGTTCATCCGTCCTGCTTCGTCCCGCGATCGTCGCCGGCAGAGATTGGCAACGCTCCGGCGATGCTTCCTCCAACGTGATATACTCGCCGGCGGACCGGAAGCCGGCGTCGCCAGGGCCGCTATCCCGGCGAGCAGCAGCGAGGCCGAACTGTTGAGATAACAAGGAGCGTTAGACTCGTGCAAGTGCAACTGGGGATGATTGGGGCGGGTGCAGTCGCCCGCGGCATGTACCTGCCAGTGATTCAACGTCTGGCCGGAGACAATGTTCGTCTGGTCGCCGTGGCTGACCGCGATCCCGCGCGGGCTGAAGCGCTGGCGCAACTCACCGGAGCGCGCTCCTACGCCGATCACCAACTCTTACTCGTACAGCCAGGCCTTGATGCCGTGATCGTAGCGACACCCATCGGCACGCACGCGGCGATTGCGCTTGACGCCCTGCGCGCCGGTAAACACGTGCTCTTGCAGAAGCCGATGGCGACGACACTAGCCGAGGCCGACGCGCTGATCGCCATGGCCCAGCAGTCGGGCGTGGTGCTGCAATGTGAGCCGGGGCATCGCCTCCATCCCTTCGCCTCGCAAGCCGGCAAAGATCTCGCCGATGGGTGCATTGGCGACCTTTGCGTCATCGTGGCCCGCTCCGCCCA
>JAMDCW010000046.1:0-1230 GCA_023489405.1 Chloroflexota bacterium | reverse complement strand
GTGCATGCGCTCACCTGGGTACTGGGGGTGGCAGGACCGGCGCGAGCCGTTACCGCGGTGTATACCCGCAGCATCGGCAAGCGGCTCATTAATGGGAAGATAGTGCAGCCCGATATCGTCGACAACGCGCTCATCACCCTCGAACTGGCGAACGGCGCGCTGGCCACGATCATTACCAACTATTGTACCCTGGCGGCGCTGTCCCCCAGCTACGAACTCTATGGCTCCAAAGGCACGATTCTGGTGAATACACCGCAGGGCGGCTACCTGCGCTACCCGGCCGGGGGGGTAGGGAACAGCTCGGTCTCCGCCGGGGAACAGCCAGGCTGGTTCGTGCCGACGCATATGGCCGGCCTTCAGGCGCAGCCGCTTCCGAACATGGTCGGCAGCGCGTCATCAGACGTGCGGTTGACGAGCCTCGGTCACTTCGTGGAGTGCATCCGTACCGGCGCCACCCCAGTCCCCAGCGCCGGCTTCGCCCGTCATACGCTCGACGTGATGCTGAAGGCGGCAGAGGCTGCCGCCAGCGGACAACGGCAGACGCTGACGGTCACTGCCTGACCAGTCACGCCGGGCAAACGAGGAGGAGAACACCTTGGAAACGCCAGAGCAGCCCTACAACATCGTGTGTATCTGTCTGGACACCTTGCGCTGGGATCACGTCGGAGCCAACGGGAATCCCTGGATCCATACACCCAACCTGGACCGCTTTGCCAGTGAGGCCGCCGTCTTCGACCGGTCGTACATCGGCTCATGCGCCACCATCCCGTGCCGCACTGACTTGTTCACCGGGACCACCACCTGGCCCTATCGCGGTTGGACGCCGTTACCTCGCGATATACCCGTGCTCGCCACCGTGTTCGGACAGCGCGGCTACACGCCGGTCCTCATCGCCGATACCTATCACCTGTTCCGCGATGGCCACCAGTTTGACCGGGACTTCCACTCCTTTCACTGGATCCGGGGACAGGAAGGGGATCGCTGGGTTCCCGTCCTCTCATCCCGCCCGGTCCAGCTTCCGGCAGCGGAATCGAAGCTGCGCAATCCGGAGCGACTCCGAACCAATTACTTGCCGAAGACGGCTGAGCGGCGGACGGAGATAGACTACTTTGCACCGCAGACGATGACCACGGCGATGCGCTGGCTGGAGCACAACCGCAGTGTGCAGCCGTTCTTCCTCTGGATTGACGAGTTTGATCCCCACGAGCCCTGGGATCCTCCCCAGCACGA
>JAMDCW010000083.1 GCA_023489405.1 Chloroflexota bacterium | reverse complement strand
GCCGGCGCCTCGTCGGGGAGACTCCACGGCTCGATCATTCCATCGACATATCGAGCGATACCACGCTCATACGTGGAATACAGATAGGGTGTCTGAGCAGCGAACTCCGCGGCACATGTGTCGACACGCGCAAATGTCGGATAAATCCCCCAGCGGTTCCTCAAGTCCCGAACTGCCATCTCATCGACTCCACAGATGCGCGCAAGCTGATGATCGGAAAAACCTTGAGACTTGAGCTGCCACAGCCGCTCACTCGAAAGCACCAAATCAAGGTCACCAGACGCTTTGATATCTCGCCGAAGTCCTTGCTCCGCCTCAGCAATCTGTTGGATATGCGCAAGAAACCACGGATCAATGCCGGTACGCGCCGCCAGATCACGCACGGTAGCTCCATCCAGCAGCTCTTCGTAGATGGCAAAGAGGCGCTGAGGTCCCGGTTGTTCGCTACCCCACGCCCCTCCCGGCTTGTCCACATCCCGCGGCCCCAAACCATCACGCCCATCTTCGAGAGAACGCACCGCCTTCTGCAACGCCTCCTTGAAGGTGCGCCCGATCGCCATCGCTTCACCCACAGACTTCATCTGAGGTCCAAGCCGGGCGTCAACCCCAGCAAACTTTTCGAAGCCCCATCGCGGAAACTTCACCACAACGTAGTCAAGCGACGGTTCAAAGGCCGCAACTGTCTCACCTGTAATGTCATTTTTCAGTTCATCCAGCGTATAGCCGAGCGCCACAAGTGCGGCTAGCTTGGCAATCGGAAATCCAGTAGCCTTGGACGCAAGCGCGCTGGATCGGCTTACTCTAGGGTTCATCTCAATAACAAGAGGTCTCCCCGTCTTCGGATCCACCGCAAACTGGACATTCGCTCCTCCAGTCTGCACCCCCACTGCCGCCATAACGCGGCGTGCCATGTCTCGCAGGCGTTGGTATTCCTTATCGGTTAAAGTCTGAGCAGGAGCAACGGTAATCGAGTCACCAGTATGGACCCCCATCGGATCGAGGTTTTCAATCGAGCAGACCACAACAAATCCGCCCGCTCGATCAGCCATCACCTCTAGCTCGAACTCTTTCCACCCTAAAACCGACTCTTCAACGAGCACCTCGTGCACAGGGCTCTCCCGAAGACCGTGCTCAACAACAACGTCAAGATCGCCCCAAGAGTATGCTACGCCACCGCCTGTTCCCCCCCAGTGTAAACGACGGTCGGCACAACAACGGAAAACCAAGCTGCTGTGCCAGCTCCCGAGCCTCCTCGACACTATGCACCAGATCGCCACGCGGCATCTCTAGCCCGGCGTCACGCATGGCATTTTTGAAGAGCAGGCGATCCTCAGCAATACGGATACTCTGAACATTCGCCCCAATAAGCTCAACACCATAGCGCTCAAGAATCCCCGCCTCTGCAAGCGCTATAGAGAGATTAAGCCCAGTCTGGCCTCCAACAGTAGGCAGAAGCGCCTGAGGCCTTTCCCGAGCGATAATCTTCTCTAAAATATCGACCGTCAACGGCTCGATATATGTCGCATCAGCGAGTTCCGGATCCGTCATAATCGTCGCCGGATTCGCATTGACCAGAATGACACGCAACCCCTCCGCACGGAGCGCCTTCACAGCCTGCGTACCAGAGTAGTCGAACTCTGCTGCTTGACCGATAATGATTGGCCCTGAACCTACCACGAGAACCGACTGGAGATCCGACCACCGTGGCATCCGAGCGCTACCTCTTCTAGGATGACTTAACAGCACGCTGTTCCGCTTGAACACGCACCTGGGCAACAAAGTCACGCAGGATGTCATCTGCATCATGGGGACCAGGTGATGCTTCGGGATGATATTGCACACTCCAGATTGGACAATCAGTCACTCGCAATCCCTCAACGGTGTCATCATTGAGGTTGCGTTCGGTCACAGTCACGAATGACGGCAACGATTCGGGGGCAACCGCGTAGTTATGATTCTGCGACGTAATGCGCACTCGCCCTTCTAGCAGATTCTTTACCGGCTGATTCGATCCGTGGTGGCCGAACTTCAGCTTATACGTCTTACCGGCTAGAGCAAGCCCAATCATCTGGTGCCCAAGGCAGATACCGAGCGTTGGCCGCCCTAGGTCAATCAACTGCCGCGCAGTCCTAATCCCATAAGGCACCGCATCAGGATCACCCGGACCATTTGAAAGCAGATAGCCGTCTGGATGAATCTGTTCCACCTCCTGCAGTGGCATAGCCGCAGGAATGACATATACGTCGCACCCAAGCGCCCGCAGACGCCGAAGAATGTTCTGCTTCACACCGTAGTCATACACGGCAATCCGAGGTTGTATTCCCTCATCCCGAACAACTGGCAAGCCCCATTCGGCGCGAGAGCTCTCTTCCCAATGTACGATCTCCGTACACGTCACATCCTGGACGAGATCACGTCCCTCGAGTCCTGACCACGCGCGTGCCATCTCCACCAAAGCCTTTGGTGAGCTGTCCTGCCGTGTCGATAGCGCTCCCCGTAGAGATCCATGCGTCCTCAGATGCAGGGTAAGGGCACGGGTGTTCACCCCCGACAGACCAGGCACATCATAGCGGCGCAAATAGGTGTGAAGAACGTCGCTACTCCTCCAATTAGAGGCGATCGTACTCAGTTCACGAACGATAAAGGCGGCTACATACGGCCGTCGCGACTCTAGATCCTCCTCGTTGATCCCAGTGTTGCCGACCTGTGTCACCGTCATGACCACCATCTGACCGTGATACGAAGGATCAGTCAGCACTTCTTGATACCCAGAAAGCGCCGTATTGAATACCACTTCCCCGACAGTTTCCGTTTCAGCACCGAAACTATCGCCCTGCCAGATGGTGCCATCCTCTAGCGCAAGCATAGTCATTGGAGTCTCCTCTCTCGAGTGACAACTGCCCGCGTCATCGGCTTCGAGAGAGCACGAGGCTCTTCCGAGAGGCCTTCACACTATACCCGCATGCTTCCAGGTTGCGCCGGCTCTCCTGATACACCTAGTCACGACTGCTACATCTGATTTACACTGATCCGTACCAGTACACTTGAGCTAGAGGAGCAAAATACGTGTCAGAGCGACTAGAGTTTCTTGACCACGCCACCATCGCCATCGATGACCTTGATGCCGCCCGTCACTTCTACGGCGACCTACTGGGACTCGTCGAAATTCCCCGACGTTTCTATATCCCCACCCCTGGTACGTGGTTCCTAGCCGGGGATCGCGAGATCCACCTCCTCGTTCGCCCGAACGACAGCAAGCTCACCGGGAGCAATCACATCGCTTTCCGCTGCCAGGACATTACCAAAAAGGTCCAAGAACTGGAAGCGGCAGGTGTCAAGATCGTTGGCCAGCCGTCCACACGCGACGACGGCACAATCCAAGCCTATATCGAAGATCCTAGTGGGAACCGGATCGAGCTCCAGCAGCGCCCCGCTTAAGACCAAACTCCCTACTTACATAAGACCGAGACGTTTGGCAAACGGGGGAGCGATAACTGCCACGAGGTTGAGCGTCTCCTCCCCCGTACAGCGCTGGCCGTGAGGAACATCGCCCGGAATATACACCGCGACACCAGGCTCCAGCAGAATTTGCTCATCACCGAGCGTCATGATCCCACGGCCACGAAATACATAGTACAGTTCCTCCTCAGGGTGTTGATGAACACGAACTTCTTCACCCGGATTCTGGTAGACAACCGCCAAAGTCGCATTCTGGCAACCGCATGTCTGAGGATAGAGCACACGCTTGACAAGCCCACCATTGTCACGAAAGTCGATGCCTTCTTCTACTCGCCAGACACGCCGTAGCGGCGATCCTTGCCCCTCGGTCACCTCCACCTCATCACACTCACTTTCACTAACGCCGCTTGCTCTACCGGTCCAAGCTGATGCTCACGCCGACGTGGTTGGCTCGGAAGAAGGTGTTACCGGCTGCGCCGGTGGTGTTTCACGCTCAGCCAGCTTTTGATCGATGTAATCCCAAACCATCAGACCAGCGATAAGCGCAGCTAACAGCAAAATGAACGACAGACAGCCGATCAAACTAAACTTCAGCAAGTTCTTCAGCATGGTCTCCTACTCTCAGTGCACCAAGACTTCCTTCAGACTACCCACCGACCAGCAGAGACGCAAGTCTAGGTACCATAACGACACCTGGTACTCCCTCCTTGGCAACCAGCAAACTCGCTACGATCACCCTCTGCTGTGCAGTTCACTCACGAGGCACGGGGGGAGTTTCACGCGCTGGCGGCAAAGCTCGGCGTAAAGCGACCGGACGTCACACGGCTGGAACTGGGCGAGCACAACCCGTCAATCGAGACGATCGAACGGCCGGCGTCAGTTCCCTCTATGACCGCCCCACCACCGATTCCCCATAGTGCCAGCCACTCTTCCAGCGTCGTGCGGAATTAAACTAACGGTACGAAACTCTGTGGCGCACCTCCACAGCAAGCACACCTGGACAGTACATGTACTTAAGACGTAGGATAAAGGCCAAGTATAGTCAGGTGGCAGCGGAGCAGGAGAGCGATGGAGGTCAAGTTTACCCCTTGGCGTTTTACCTATATCGTGAGCCCTAAGCCAGCAGATTGCATATTCTGTAAAGCAGCGGCCCAACACAATGATGTGCTGAACCACATCCTTCATAGAGGCAAGACTACTTTCGTCATCCTCAACCGCTATCCATACAACAATGGCCACCTCATGGTCGTACCGTACCGGCACATCGCCGATCTCGACACCCTCACCACCGATGAGCTCTCCGAAATCGCTGAAGCTACACGCCACGCTGTTACCGTACTGTCCCGTACAATGAATCCCTCTGGCTTCAACATCGGCCTCAATCTGGGCCAGGTGGCAGGAGCAGGTATCGCCGATCACCTCCATGTCCACGTGGTCCCACGCTGGCAGGGCGACACGAACTTCGTCGGCGTGATCGCCGATACCAGGCTGATCCCCCAATCCCTAGAAGATACCTGGACGTCCCTGCACACCCAATGGTAAGTGGCTATCCCATCCGGACGAAATGCCCCAAGAAGGACACCACCGTACGGTATCCTGACGATTCTGTAACCGATGAATAGCGAGGCTGTTGTGGAGACCGGCAAGAGAATATCCAAAAGCAATGGTTTCCCTCTCCTGCCATTTTTTCTCAGCCTCCGACCTCGTCAATGGACCAAGAATGTTGTCGTATTTGCCGGAGCTTTTGGCGCAGGTCAGCTCTTTCATGTCGTGAGTTTCGCACGAGCATCGCTCGGATTTCTCATCTTTTGTGGGCTCGCCGGAGTCGTCTACATCATCAACGACTTGGTCGATAGAGAACACGATCGCCTCCATCCGCGGAAGCGCTATCGGCCAATTGCCTCGGGCGCACTCCCGCAGCTATGGGCGTGGTGTGGTGCCGCTGTCCTGCTTATTGCTTGCCTCTTAGGGAGCATGGCTCTCGGTTTATCGTTCTTCGGCCTCTCTATCGCCTATGTCGTCCTCATGCTCAGCTATTCCTACATTCTGAAGCGGGAGATCTTTCTCGATGTGCTGACTATCTCCGCGGGCTTCGTGATTCGAGCAGCAGCAGGGGCAGCGTTAGTGAAAGCCACAATCTCCCCCTGGCTCCTCGTGTGCGCCGCACTCCTCGCTCTCTTCCTCGGTTTCTCGAAACGTCGGCACGAACTGTTGCTCCTCGGGGATCAAGCTCCTATCTACCGTGCAGTCCTCCAATCCTACACGCCTGAGCTCCTGGACGAGCTGATCGCCGTAGTTACCTCATCTACCCTCGTAACCTACTCGCTCTATACGTTCTTCGGCGAGAACGTCCCCCGAAACCACACCATGATGCTTACCATCCCCTTCGTCCTCTATGCCGTCTTCCGTTATATGCTCCTGATCCACCGTCCGGACGGCGGCGGCAATCCCGATGAGCTCCTCCTCCAAGATCGCCCGCTGCTCATCGCCATCATTCTCTGGGCAGTCACAGCAATCAGCGTGCTGTACTTCGCTCCTGGAGCATAAAGGTAGCTACCATGCAATCTCCCATCACCAACAGCTCATACACTCCTCCGCGGAGGGCCCCGACAATTGCCCTGGGGCTTGGCCGGTTATTTCAGGCGTCTCACAACCGTGACAGCATCTATGAACTGCTCGTG
>JAMDCW010000107.1:3650-6169 GCA_023489405.1 Chloroflexota bacterium | reverse complement strand
CCAAGCGTTACGAAGATTCCCACAGTGAGAGCGACCAGTGCCTGAACAGTCCAGAAGCGCCAGTTTTCGAACGGTGGCTTCAGTGGAGAGCCGTTAGTGATCCGGGCCTCGCTCATCGATACTTTCCTGATCTTCACCCGCACGGAATGAATTTCCCGCCTGGAGTGCTGCTGCCGTGCGCGAGGACACTCCCATCTTCGTGAAGATGTTCATTAGGTGCCCTTCGACCGTGCGTACGCTGATTCCGAGATCGTGAGCAATCTCCTTGTTGCGCCGGCCTTCCGTCAGGAGACGGAGGACCTCGGTTTCGCGGGGGGTGAAACGGTGGGCGAGCTCTCCGGCGGAGGCACTACCGCCCCGGCTCCAGAAGGCTGCGACCTTTCGGGCAATCGTGGGATGCAGGACAATCTCACCGTGACTGACGGCCCGCACCGCCTCAGCGACTTCGCGGAGGGGAGCCGTCTTGAGGAGGTACCCACGGGCGCCGGCTTGCATCGCCGCGGCGATATAGTCATCGTCATCATAGGCGGTTAGGATCAGCGCCTTTGTCGCGGGAGCGAGGCGAGCAATCTGACGAGCTACCTCGATTCCGTTCAATCGAGGTAACCGGATATCCAGCAGCGCAACATCCGGTTGTATCTGTCGGATAAGATCCAGCGCGACGAGTCCATCGCCAGCTTCGCCTACTACCTGGAGATCCGGGAACTGCTCGAACATGCCTCGGGTCCCTTCCCGAACCATTGCGTGATCGTCCACGATTACCAGCCGGATGCGGTCCACACGATCTTGCCCCATCTATCATGCCTATCTATAGCACGGTCGATCACTATCCACTAGCAGGAAAGCGCTGGCACTCTGCAAGTAATTCTACGTGCATGATTTTGCGCATGCGAGACAGGTAGTTTCCCTGAAGACGATAGATAAGTGATTGCGGAGAATAAAAGCGTGTTTGAGATGATCAAGTATGGCCGCGAAGGGATGGCGACAAGGAAGAAGTTCTTGTAACGGTTTTCCATCGGTGGCAGTAGAGGGGATTGGGAGGGAGGAGCGAGTTTCATGGCGGTCAAGGAAGGGGAATCTCGCACAGGCGACGGCGAACTAAGGAGGACTGAAACTCCTCCTGGAGAAGATACGCGGCCATCGAGGAAGGTGAGGGTGAGTCGAGCCGCCTTCCTCATCAGCGCTCTCGCGGCTGCCGGCGCCGTAGTAACGGAGCCGTCTTAAACTGTCCCGAACCTGTCTCTGCCGCGACCGCCGACGCTCCTCTGCAGTCTCAGGATCCGGGGGGCGACGAGTGGGACAATTGGGACCGCATCCTCAACCCGGATCGCCTGCCGGTTTTCTATGACCACTTTGAGGAGATCGAGGCTGTAAAGCCCAAGCATCACTGGGTTATGGTCATCGACTTGCGTAAGTGTATCGGCTGCCAGAGCTGCACGGTTGCCTGCAAGAGTGAGAACGGAGTTCCTCTTGGCAGCTTCCGCACCTGGGTTGATGTCTCACAGATCGGACAGACCGTGCCGGCCAGTGGGGGCGAAACGGTCACGGAGTCGGGGACGTATCAGCAGCAGATCAAGGTGCTCAACATCCCGAAGCTCTGCAATCACTGCGACGAGCCACCGTGCGTCGAGGTCTGCCCAGTGAAAGCCACCTTCAAACGCGCGGATGGGCTGGTGCTCGTTGATCCGCGCCTTTGCATCGGCTGTGGCACCTGTGTTAATGCGTGCCCGTACGGCGCCCGCTATCTGAATCCCGTCTCGCGTACTGCGGACAAGTGCACCTTCTGCGTCCAGCGCATCGATCAAGGGTTGCTGCCTGCCTGCGTGACGAGCTGTGTCGGGCACGCGCGTATTTTTGGCGACCTCAATGATCCGACGAGTGAGGTTTCGAAGCTCATCAGTCAGCATCAGGTGCAAGTACGCAAGCCGGAGATGGGAACTGATCCGCAAGTATTCTACATTGGCCTCGACGGCACACTGGGGGTGCTCGACGATCCAGCGATCCAGCACCTTGTCTATACCTATGCGATGAACACCAACTCGACGGCCTATCGGCAACTGGCCGGATCCCCGGCGGCGAAGAGTGCTGTCGCAGCCGGCCAGCAATGAACCTAGACAGAAAGGAATGAGATGTGGGCCTCGAATCAGTCTACTGGACGCTCCCCATCGTCGCGTACCCCTTCATCTCCGGGCTGATCGCTGGATCCTTCATCGTGGGGACACTGGCGAGAGTGTTTGGCGCCAAGCAGTACGAGCCGCTAGCCAAGCTCTCCTTGCTCGTTACGCTGGCGTTTCTGCTCTTCGCTCCGATTGGTCCACTGGCTGACGCTTGGCAGCCCTCCCGCTGGTGGGAGCTGTTCGCACGCCCCCACATTCCTGCCTCGCCAATGGGCCTGTTCACATTGATCTGGGTGACCTACCTGGTCGTCGTGCTCATCGAGATCTTTCTCGCCTTCCGGCCAGTGCACGTGCGGCTCGCTGCGGTCACCTCGGGCTGGCGGGGTGGGTTGTACCGTCTCT
>JAMDCW010000107.1:0-3640 GCA_023489405.1 Chloroflexota bacterium | reverse complement strand
CGTCTCTTCGCAGGTCGCACGCACGATCTCTCAGCACGACGGCTACAGCGAGAAGACCGCTGGCTCACCGCCCTCGCCGTCTTCGGCATTCTGCTGGCGTTCGCTTTTCACGGCTATGTCGGCTTCATCTTCGGCGCCATCAAGGCGCGACCACTGTGGAGCAATCCGCTGATGATGCCCCTCTTCATCGTTTCCGCTATTCTCTCCGGGATCGCTTTGATGATCTTGGCCTATACGCTGGTTTCCCGTCTCCTTTCGACAGCCGGCAAGGTAGACCGCCGCGTCGTCGCAGGTCTCTCCTCACTGATGATGTGGGTCATTCTCGTCGATCTGTTTCTTGACCTTGTGGAATTACTGAACACGGCTCCCGGCAGCTACGCCAGTCTGAGTGTCAACGAAGGGTTCACCACTATCTTCCTGACTCTCCCGCAGGCGGTGTTCGGCTACTGGATCGGCCAGTTGGGTCTGCTGGTACTCGCCCTCGTGCTGACCTGGATTCCGCGAGTGCGGCGGTCGTCGTTTTGGGCGTCGATCACGGCGTTGATCGTGCTGGCCAGTGTCTGGTTCATGCGCTTCAATACGGTCATTGGCGGGCAGGTGCAGCCGAAGGTGTCGCAAGGACTGGTCCTCTACACTCCTGCTTTGCTGGGACGTGGGTCGATCCAGGTGGTATTCGGCCTATTCATGCTGATTGCGTTTGTCTTACTCGTCCTGCTGTTCGTTTTTCCTTGGGACGATGACGCTACGGCGCAGCGTCTGGCGCTTGCTCAGCAGATGAGCGCAAGTGCCGCTCCGGCACCTACTTCAGAGGGAGGAAAGAGTTAAATGGCAACTGAGATCTCACGAGCAACGTTTCTGAAAGGTGTCGCGCTCGGAGGGACGCTAATTGGCGGCATCTGGGGATCGCTGCCGTGGCTGCCCGATGTTTTCCACCGGCGGGGGAGCTATGTTTTTCCGGACCGGATCGAGACGTCGCCGGACGTCGAGGTGCGCTACTCCGTCTGCCGCATGTGCCACTCGGACTGTGGCCTGGAGGCCCGCGTCTTCGGTCATAGACTGATCAAGCTCGATGGCAACCCCTATCATCCCAATACGACTGAACCTCAGCTTGACTATGGAACGGACCCTGGGAAAGCACGGGTGGTTGCTATTCCGCACACGTTGTGTGCGCGTGGGCAGGCTGGGCAGCAGATTCTCTATGATCCTTATCGCATCTTGCGTCCGCTGAAGAGGACTGGTCCGCGTGGTTCGGGACAGTTTAAGACGATTACGTGGAAGCAGTTGATCGATGAGACGGTGAGTGGGGGGCAGCTTTTCAAGGATGTGCCTGGGGAGGAGCAGCGTGTTGTCGAGGGGTTCAAAGCACTCTGGGACAATGGACAGGGACGATTTGCTCCGGCTGACCCCGCGCATCCGGATATGGGACCTCGTACGAACCAATTGGTGGTCTATTGGGGCCGTGCGGAGCCGGGGCAGAACAACTTCATTGGCCGTTTTGCATCGGCTTTCGGCACGGTGAACGCGCTTCCTCACGTGGGCATTTGCGAGTTGAACCATCACGTTGCGACGCAGCAATCGCTCAACGGTGCTGTAGCCATGCTGAAACCCGACATTGTCAACGCGGAGTTTATCGTGTGGTTTGGTGCTGGTATTTACACCGCCAACTTTCCAATGCAGACGCTCGCCCGCAAGGTGGCCAACTCCTCGGCTACGGGGCAGCTCAAGTTCGTGCTTGTGGATGTAGCAGCCACTACTGCCGTTGCTCATGCCGATCGCTTTATCACGGTCCGTCCTGGTGGAGATGGCGCGCTCGCGATGGGCATGATCCGCTGGATCATTGAGCATGGTCGCTACGATGCTCGGTTCTTAGCCCAAACGACCATAAAGGCGGCCAGCGAGGCTGGCTATCCGAACTATACCAATGCAGCTTACCTCGTGATCGCCGACCCGCAGCATCCGCACGCGTTCAAGTTTGCCCGCGCCGGAGACCTGCATCTTGCTGAGGCGACGCCGGCAGATGCGAGCAAGTTCGTCGTTCTCGATGCCCAGGGGCAGCCGCGAATCTACGACCAGGTCACGGAAGGATCTTTGTGGCCACGCAGTCCCCTCAACACCGATCCGGTAGTTGTGAACGGTGTTTCCGTGCAGACAGCCCTGCAAATCCTTTATGAGGCCGCGAAGGAGCATTCACTCACTGAGTATGCACAGTTGGCTGGTATCGCAGAGCACGTCATTCCGGAACTGGCTGACGAGTTCACACGCCATGGTCACAAGGCTGTAGCAGACTTCTACCGCGGACCAGCGATGCATACCAACGGTTTCTATGCCGGGCGTGCCATTCTGACGCTCAACTTCCTTGTCGGCAACGTGGACTGGGCCGGTGGCTCTATGGCCGGTGGTGGTACAGCGGATTGGATGGGCTCGACGCCCGGGTCTCCGTATAATCTGACCAAGTGGCCGAATCAGCCTGCCAAGGTTCCCCACGGGGTCAAGATCTCACGGGAAGGGGCGGCGTACGAGGACACGAGCTATTATAAGCAGGCGCTTGTGTCCGGCCAACCGCCTTTCCCAGCCGAGCGCCCCTGGTTCCCTTTTGGTTTCGGCATCTGGCATGAGATCTTCGCGGGGATCTGGCACCAGTATCCATATCCGGCGAAGATTGTTTTCCAGCACATGGCCAATCCAGCATACTCCGCACCACCAGGAATGAGTGGCTACCACGACGAAAGTCTACCGTGGTTCCGCATGATCAAGGATCTCGAGAAGGTTCCGCTGTTCATCACCGACGACATCATTCTCTCTGAGACCGCCGCCTATGCTGACTATATTATTCCGGACAGCACGTACCTGGAAGCGTGGGGCATGATTCCAGGTTACCCCACAACGCCGACGGCGGTAATCGGGGTACGCCAGCCGGTCGTCGAGCCTCTGATGGGACGTACGCCAGATGGGCGTTTGATGTGTTTCGAGACCTACTTCATCGACGTGGCCGAACAGTTGGGACTTCCAGGTTTCGGGAAGCAAGCCTTCTTGGAAGGCGGATCACTGCACCACCGCGAAGACTACTATCTGAAGATGGTGGCGAACATCGCCTACGATCACGACCACTTCCTGGCCTTTGATACCGACGGCCACGTCACGAAACAGGGCCCAGTCCCGGATGGTGGGGCTATCGAGCTGCAGGCGATCGCGCAGTGGATGACGCCATTTCGGACGGCTCTCAGTGATGCTCAGTGGCGGAAAGTTGCCTACGTCATGGCGCGCGGCGGCCGGTTTGAGGACTATGCGTTGGGCTATAAGCATCCGCGCTTTTGGGGAGCTGATGCTGGCTGGCTCACGCACCGTTACGGGAGCGCTACCAATTATCTCCAGATTTACAACGAGCGCGTAGCCACAACGCACAACGCGCTGACTGGGGAGCGGTTTTCCGGGATCGCACGCTATGTTCCTGAGCAAACGATGAAGGGTAATCCTTTGGAGAAGCTGCAACCTGCCGCTGAGTATCCGTTTTACCTCTCCACCTACAAGCTTCCGATTCACTCGAAAGCCAAGACCATGGCAAGCCCCTGGCTGCGCGAACTCCTTCCAGAAGCGTTCGTCGAACTTAACGACTTCGATGCGGCACGGCTCGGAATCCGAG
>JAMDCW010000149.1:19090-27132 GCA_023489405.1 Chloroflexota bacterium | reverse complement strand
GAACCAGTGGAGACCTTCCTCGGGATTGTTGAGCACAAAAGGATCTAAAACGAGGGCGGTGACGCGTTCATTCTCTTCAAAGAGCACGTCAGAGGTCTGCTTCCCCCCCGTGAGTCCTGAAGGAAGAACATCGCGGGTTGTACGTACTTACTGACCGAGACCGCCCGGTAGGGCACGTCCGCCGTCTGCTTGAGGAATGCTTCGTCATACGCTGCGCTGATGATGCCGCTATAGCGCAGGGGCGTCAACTGTGCCAGGAGTTGTGCCAGCGTCCAATCGCCATGGCCAAACTCGGCGAGGAGACCGGCGATCGTATAGACCAATTCTCGTACGTCGTCAGTGACGGTCGATTGCTCGATGGTCAGGAGAACATGGGGAACGAACCACGAACGGAATTCATCGAGCGTCGTCACGCCATCGAGGTATTTCCCCAAGCGCTTTCGAAGCTGCTGCTCCAAGGACATTTCCATGCCGCAACCTCCTGATGCGATCCGGGTTGACAGGTCCGAACTCCGGCGCATGTTCAATGATGCAGGATTTTTCGAAAAAGTGCAACGCGGCCAACTGCTGATCAGGCGACGGCGTCACACCCATTGTGTCTTGCCGCCACCTGGAGAACCCCCGTGTACCCCCAGCGATACCTCGATGGCGTGACGTGGCTCTTGTCCACCAATATACGCGTCGCGATGGAAGTGTAGGGGCGTCTGGACTCCCCGATCCGTACTGGATCGAGGTTGAGAGAAAGAGGTACTGGGCGTCGGTGATCACCGGCGATCTTTTCTCCTCCGGCGGCGCCTTCAAGGTGCTCCGTGTGCCCAGATCCATCCACCGCGCCCATGGGGCCCTCCTGGCAGGTTGGCGCTGGACGTCTTCACCAGGACCATACCTACCAGGGTGGTACATTGCACCGCTCTCAACTGTCATGTCCCATCGGTCCGGTTTGAACCTCGTCTTACTCTCCAAACGTGCCAACTGGGGGATTAGCTATCCTGAATCTAATATCTCAGCGTTATCGTATAGTTGATCGCAATGTCTACCGCCAGGCGCCCAGGGGAGAAGGAGAATAGTGCCGGATAGCGAACCAGAAATTCTTGATACGAACGTGGTTATCCTCTTAGCTGAACCGTCGCCTCGCATTCCCGATATTCAGCGCTTGCTCAATTCCGGTGATCTGCCCCGTCTCTTCCGGCCACCGCATAGCTACAGCCAAGGGATAGCGGTAGATCTCCTACGGGGTCCGCAGATTGCCCATCAGTTCGAGAGTATGCGCAGTCAGAAGTCGATATCTGTTACCGCTACGCGTGTAGAGGTTCACGATCATTCATCGAACATTGACTTCAGCAAGGCAGAGCTTGCTCAGATCGCCTTGGATGTGGCTAAAGCGCTACAACTCCCTCGTACCCAAGCGGTAGGGGCAACCTGTACTGCGAGTTTCTTGGCACCTGGGGAATGCACTGCAGCAACAGCAATTCGCAACAGTTTTCTAAGGCAACCCTACTCATTCCTTCCTGAGCACGTGTCACTCATTGGGGGTGGGGTACGTTTCTTTCTCGCCGGAAAGGACAACACCACGTACACCTTAGTGGTTGAACCCCGGAATCAAGAGCGAACTACTCGTGAGATATGGGTGAGCGCCAATGTGGAGATAGCACTGAACAGTTTGCCAGAAGTTGATCGGATAACTACGCTGCTGCGTGATGCGTATGAGCCCATCAGCAAACTTCAAACTTTCGTTCTGGAGTCAGGATCTCCCGTAACTGCTAGGAAGGAAGGTGAGTAGAATGACACAGAACACTTTAGCGCTCGGTTCAGTGCTCACGTCGAATGTTTTCCCGCAGGATACTCGTTGGTGGTCCCGTGCTCATGGAGCAAATGCGCCTAGAGATCTGACAATCTCCTTCTATGGCCAGGATACTAGCTTGGGTGGTTTCAGGAATATCTATACCGTGGCGTGGACAAGACCCCCTAACCCGATCCCAACTGATACGAATCTCACCTTGTGCTATCTGCAGCCCATACCCAGTTCTTTCCTTCGACTAAACAAGTTCAACTATGAACTGCCGAAGTCTTTTGATTTTTCCTCCAACGAATTCATGGCGCTGTGCGATCTGTTCGTGCAAGTACTGCAAAATACACCTGCCGCTGATCAAGTCTCCACTGCGAATCAGCCAGAGGCTGTGAGCAACGCGCCAGAATGGATGCTGGAGTTCGCACGGCTTGCCACTCTGCCGGATGTGCCAAGAGACAATGTGCAGTTCGCAGACTCCGGTGAGGAAACCGAGGAGGAATACAAAGGCACGTATGGCGATGCTGAGGCAGTGACCTTGTCAGAGCTGACGGGACTCGACCCCGCCATCTTCCGACGGTAGGCGATGTCGCCATCGGGCTACATCACTGCACCGCGCCTTGTACCACGCAGGCAACACCTGCAAGGGGATATCTTTGAAGCTGTTCCATTCCTTGTGCCTACAGCTCTTGGCTCTGCGGAGATCGAGAAGCTTCTCGCGATACTTCTCACGCCGACGTGCGACTTTGCCGTAAAGACTGGCGGAGGCCTCCGCCAGGTCTATGCTATCGAGGTTCTGACACTGGATAGCCCTCTGCGGCAACAATTTGCCAAGGACGTGGTGCCTCACCACGTCTGCCCCCTTCCCTTGCTCGATCCGCTCCTCCCACATGGTGGTGCGGTACATTTGCGTCGTGTGTCTCCAGTCCATGCAGAGCAGCTTGAAACTTCAACGCGAATTGCCACCCTCAATGAGAGCGGGTTGCGCGCGTTGCTCGTAGGACTGACGCGGTACTACCTGCGTACGCAGCTCGACAGTACGCAAATTCCCATTCCTGCCGACGACCCTCGTCTCCTTTGGAATGCAATCGACATTGCCAGGGGTGAGCAGAAGGTCAAAGATAAGCGCGATAAAGTCAACCGTGTGCTTGAGGTAGCGATTGAGGCGATCATTCGACACCACGGACTAAGAGTTCCGAGCGTTGCAGTCGGTCTTCGTATGCTGCAAATTATTGCCCAGAAGAACGCGATCTCAAAGGAATCATGTAGTGCAATCTACACGATGCTGGACATACGAGAGAGACTACTGAAGACCTACCAGAATCCCCCGCGTGATTTCAATGAACTTCGCCCTGTGCTAGATGATTTTCTCACAGAGCTGGAACAGGCCGGCATAGTGTTGCAGGAGCGAAGTCCGGTTCAGATCACAGAGCAGCAATACGATAATCTAAGTCGCTTAGGTGATTGATGTGCCGTCACCACTCAGCCGGGAAGGGCCGGAGCAAGGGCGCTTGACGCTAGAGTGAAAGGCAAAGGAATCGATGTCAACCAGGTCATGGCTCCCTGCGCTCGCCGGTCTGCTCGTCGCAGCGCTCGTCATTCCTCTCTGCTGGCTCCTAGTCGCACACTTTTTCGGTGTGCCAGTGATGCCATCGGCGAGTGCCACCGGCTTGCTCGCGACGATGGGTGGCGTCATGGGCGCCATTTTCACCGTTGGCGGCCTTGTCATCGCCCTCGTAGCCATCTTGATGCAACTGACGCTGACTGAGCGGGTGCACCTCCTCACAGAGCAGAAGTTCCAAGAACTCTTGCCCGGCGTCGAACGTCAGACGAGAGCGCTCCTTCTTTGGGGTGGCGCTCATCAGACGCTCATGTCCTTTTCTTGGGAGCAAGCCGAGGATTCCATCAGGCAAGCATTGGAGCAATACCCACAGCTTGGCGGCGCACGGAGCTGGCTCGGCCTGAGCCTGAGTACGATGGTGGTCACCGCCTTCCTCACCGAGCACGACTGGGTCAGAGCGAATGCTCATACCTTGGAGACAATAGGATCGCTGCTGAGGCATACGCCATCGCTCTCCAGCCGCAGTTCCACATCTATGCCCGTCACCGAAGCCATCAAATGGTTAGAGACAGCGATAGAGCATAACGACGGGTCAGAGTCACAGGTCCGGGAAGCGCTCGCTCTGATGTACGGTGTCAACCGGCGCTTTGAGAAGATGAAAAAGGCCATCACTGAGGCGATAGCGCTCGATGCAGCGGCACGCGGGCGACTGCGGGAATCCGCCTATCTTCCCCTCCTCGCCTTCGCCTGTTCGAGCCAGCAACAGCTCAGCGAGCTAGGAGGCCTCCTAGGGCACACGCTGCCCCAGCCACGAGAAGAGGTCTGCCAGGCCGTCGAACAGCTTGACCCATCTACAAACAGTGTGAATTGGTGGGTGAAAAGGAATGGTCTACCCTCAAGTCCAGATTTTCCCCTCGTCGTGGCGATCGCCCTTCAAACCGAGAATGGAGAACGGCGAGCGCATGCATGGTGGGGTGTAGGTCCCAACCGGGAGGATCTTCCGCCTAATCCTTCAGGGCAAGCTCTTTACCTGCCTGCAGGAGAGCTGGTAGGGCAGCTCAGCCAGCGGTTCTTCTTCCTCTGCCCGGTCACCGACCGCTAGACTTGACCATTTTGGCGTATCCCTACTCTCGGTCAACGAGCCGGCAGCGCCTCGAGCGCTGACCGCAGCCGTTGAAAGGCTCGAGACCAGCCGATGACGTTGCAGAAGTCGTAAAGAGGCGGGGAAGCGCTCGTCCCGGTCACGGCAACGCGCACGGACATAAAGAGATCGCCCGCTTTCCAGCCGAGCTCTGCCGCGAGCGATCGTACGGTCCCCTCGAATGTCGAGGCGTCTGGAGCGCCGAGCGCTGTTAATTGCGGATAAAGAAGCTCCAGGCCGTGCCGTATGTCCTGAAGCGTTAGACGCTTGATCGCTTGAGCAAACGGCAAGCAGGCTGGATCAGGCTCTTGGAGGAAGGGAATGAGCGCGTCATTGATCTCCCCAAGCGTTTTCAATCGTTCTTGAACGAGTGGCAGTATGCGCTCCAGCATCTCCGGCTCGACCGGCTGGGAGAGAAACGGTTGGAGCCGCTCTGCAAGCTCACCGATTGCGAGACGGCGGATGTAGACGCCATTCATCCATTCTAGCTTTTTGAGGTCGAAGATCGGCCCGCTTTTGACGATACGCTCGAGTGTAAGAAGATCGCGGAACTCTTCGTACGAGAAAATTTCCTCGCCCTCTGGATGTGACCAACCGAGAAGGGCGAGGAAGTTGAGCACGGCTTCCGGCAGAAAGCCATGTTCGCGATACCACCGCACCGAGGTGTTATTCTTCCGCTTCGACATTTTAGAACGATCGGCGTTGCGGAGTACGGAGAGGTGGGCGAATACCGGTTCGGCCCAGGCGAAGGCGCGATAGATGAGCACGTAGTACGGCACGCTCGAAAGCCATTCCTCGGCTCGAATAACGTGGCTGATGCGCATGGAGTAGTCATCGACGGGAATCGCCAGGTGCGAGGTCGGATAGCCGTCGGATTTGAGGAGGATGTGGTCGGTGAGCACACTGGTTTCGAAAGAGATCGTCCCCCGAATGACATCGTGAAAAGTCACAGGGCCATGATCGGGAACGCGCAGGCGGATCGTGTGGGGTTCTCCAGCACGAAGGCGCTGCTGCACCTCTTCCTGCGGTAAGTACAGGCAGTGGCGATCGTAACGTGTCGGCTCCTTGCGTGCTTCCTGTTCTGCTCGTAGTCTGGCTAGCCGCTCAGGCGTACAGAAACATGGGTAGGCGTGCCCTGTCGCAACGAGCCGCTGTGCGCGCTCGTGGTAGGTAGGCAGGCGCTCGCTCTGCGTATACGGTTCGTAAGGACCGCCGGCAAGTGGACCTTCATCAGGATCCAGATGCGCCCAATGCAACGCATCGTGGAGCGCTTCGACAGCTTCGGGAACATAGCGGGTGCGATCGGTATCTTCGATACGTAAGACGAAAGTTCCGCTATGTTTCTCTGCAAAAGCTTTGCAGAAGAGGGCGGCATAGAGGGTGCCCATATGCGGGTCACCGGTGGGACTCGGCGCAATGCGCGTGCGCACGTCTCCGCCGGACATAGTCTATCTCCTCTCCGATGAAGAACTGCGACGTTCTCTCTCCCATGATTCCAGGATCGCTGGTGCTTGCTCCGACTGCTCACGCGCGAAAGCTGGATCGCGCTGGACAATCGCCTCGCGCCACTGTTGCAATTCGTCTTGCAAGCGATCCAGCCAGGATACCAGCGCTGGCCCGCCAGTCAGGAGTACTTCGTGCACCATATTCCCTCGAGTCGAGAGGGTGCGTAAGCATTGCTCAAAGCTGAGATCGCTCGCCCGAGCGATCTCGTGCCAGGCGTCACTCCTACGGGCCAGGCGGAAGACACTCGCATCGAGGAGGAGGGGCAGGGCGTGCGTTGCCGCAATCCAAGAGTCATGCTCCGTGGCATCGACAAAGTAGGGATGCGCTCCCGTTGCTTCAATCAGCGCGCTGATCCGCGCAATTTGGGCTTCATCGGTCTGGCGCAAAGGGCAGATACACCATCTGCACCCTCGAAAAATATGTCCAGAGGCTGCCTCGATTCCCGGAGGACAGGAGATGAGCGGATGGCTTCCTACGAAACCGCTGCGCAATGGTACATAGCGCTCTGCGGCGCGCATAATCTCCGCTTTGAGGATGGAGGTGTCTATGAGAATAGTATCAGGGCGCAGCCCAAAGCCATACTCCTGAAGAAACTGGATGACTGCAGGCCCCGGGACGGCGAGCACCACAATGCCGGCATCATCGAGAAGGTCGGGAATACTGCTGGTACCTTCACGAATCGCTCCCCGTCGCTTGGCGGCATTCTGGACCCTGGCGCTCGTATCGTAGCCCGTCACGTCCTCCCAGCCGCGCTGGCTGCGCAGTGCCAGTCCGATCGATGCGCCCATTGCGCCGAGTCCGATGATGCCGATGCGCACGATCAGTGTTCTACTAGGTTGGCTGCTGGAAGCGTAAACCGATAGCCAAAGCCACGCACCGTTACGATATAGTGCGCTGGACCGTGGACATCTTCGATCTTCTTCCGTAAACGGCGGATATGGACATCAATTGTCCGTGTCTGACCACTGAAATCATGATCCCAAACATCTTGCATCAGTTGATCACGGGTGAAAAGCCGGTTGGGCTCACCAGCCATGCGGGCAAGCAGCTTGAATTCAATGGGAGTCAACCCCACCGGCTCACCATTCACGAGGACATCGTGACGCTGCATATCGATGATAAGGCCGGGGAATTCCATCCGTTCAGCAGCCTCACTACCAGCAGATGCACCCATCCGGCGTTGGTGCCGCCGCAATAGGGCGCGCACTCGTGCCGCGAGCTCGTCGAGGTCGAATGGCTTGCCAATGTAGTCGTCAGCACCGATCCGTAAGCCGATCGCCCTATCGGAAGGATGTTCTTTAGCCGATAGAAAGATCAACGGCACGTCCGATTCTTCCCGAATGGCGAGACAGATGCTAATGCCATCAAGCCCAGGCATAAGGACATCGAGGAGGATGAGATCTGGCTTCACTTCCCGAACGGTGTCGAGAGCTGAGCGGCCGTCGGCGCATTCGAACACCTCATATCCTTCAGTCTCGAGTACCTCACGCACAATGTTGCGCGTATTCGGATCATCATCCACAATGAGGATATGCTGTTGATCGGCCATCTGTCTTCGCTGCCTATCCACTACTGTTGTACTACTCAAGAAAAGTAAAGAATTGTAGGCTATCCCTGTTACTACTACGTATCGTAACATTTCTTGCGAGTGTGAGGAACGATCATGCTGGTACATGGGTGGGTATTGCTGGCGATGTTTGTGGGGGTCATGCTGGCGTTCGTTGCGCTGGCGCGGGGCGCCTCACGCCTGTTGGTGGCAGACTCTCGAGGTGGTCGATTGGAAGGAGCTCTGCTCATCGCAGCGGGTATCGCCGGCTGTGTCGAAGCAATACTTGCCCGTTCCACCTTCCGATAGAGGTGAGGTAGAGATGCGGTGTAGGCAGCCGGACTCAGGGCGATCACGCACCGCTGCTGCAACAAAAGGAGGGGACTGTGCCTCCCGTTAGAGACGTATACGCCGTAGAACACTCATGGTATATCCTGGGGCGCCTGTCTAGAGAAAAGGAAGGTTAGGCGATGATCCGGCTCAGCGGAGTCTTCCCTCCTAT
>JAMDCW010000149.1:0-19080 GCA_023489405.1 Chloroflexota bacterium | reverse complement strand
GTCCGAGTCCTATACCGACGCCATTCCAAGCCGATGGCGCGCTCGATCTTACAGCGCTCGAGGAAAATGCCCGCTGGTGGCGGACCGTGGGTTTTAGCGGTGTCGTCGTGCTTGGCTCGAATGGTGAGTACGTTGCCCTCCGCGAGCGTGAAAAGCTGGCGATGATCCAGCGGACGCGTGAGCTCTTCCCGCCTGACCAGTTGGTTATCGCTGGCACAGGGGCGGAATCGACGTTGGAAACGATAGACCTCTGCTGTGCCGCAGCCACTTGCGGCGCCGATGCGGCCATCGTGGTTACCCCCCATTACTACCGTTCTCGAATGGATGCCGCTTCGCTGGTAGCGCACTATCGAGCTGTGGCCGACGCTTCTCCACTCCCCGTTTTGCTGTATAACGTTCCAGCAAATACCGGCATCGACATGCCACCAGACGTCGTTCTCCAACTCAGCGCGCATCCTAACATCGTAGGTATAAAAGATAGCTCTGGGAACATCCCCTCTCTGGCCGAAGTCTTGCGCCGGAGACCGCCTGATTTTGCTGTTCTTGCCGGATCAGCGAGTTTTCTGTTGCCGGCGCTGGCCTTGGGAGCCGATGGCGCTATCGTCGCGCTGGCTAACGTTGCCCCCCAAGAGACAGTGGCACTCTACCGGGCCTTCTCTGAAGGGAACGTACTCGAAGCTCGCCGGCTGCAATTGCGGCTCTTACCGGTCAATGCCGCCGTAACCTCACGCTGGGGTGTACCGGCGCTGAAGGCAGCGTTGACCTTGCTCGGTCGCGCCGGGACATATCCCCGTCTGCCTCTCCTTCCCCTGGGAGATTCCGAGCGCCGGCAGCTTCAGCACATCCTCCAGGAGGCAGGGCTGCTCGAGGGCATTGCTATCTAGCGACAGCTCTGCTATTCACACGGGAAGCTTTCGGGGCGGCCGAGTCAAAACGCGTGCCGCCAGCTTGAGGCACAATGCAGAGAGCACGCATGATTCGATACCGAACAGCAGCCAGGGAGCCGGTAGAAACGTCTGCGTCAAGCCGGCGCTTGCCGTTAGCGTCAGCAGCGAAGATCCCCTTTGGATCTGAGCCAAGCCAATGCTCCCTGCTATCCAGGGGTCTATCGCTACGACGATCTCACCCAAGGCAAGCAGGAGTGGCGGCGGATGAGCCACAAGCATGGGAGAACTCGATCGTAGCCAGGAATCGACGAGCGGCGATCCCAGCAAGCCGAGCACCGGCAAACCGAGTGTCAGCAGACCAATGGTGGTGTACGTTGCGGCGATCGCCGGGCGCACTCCTGCAGAGAGACTCGAAATCAATAACCCAAGGCTCACGAAGAGAACGAGTGATCCGATCAGCAAGATGAGCGCAATTCCCAGCTCTTGCCAGGTTGCACCGCCGAGGAGATAAGCCAGACCGTCGATAGGAAGCAGCGCTATGAGCAAGAGGATGGGAAAAGCGCTGCTCGCTATGAACTCGCCGAGAACGAGCTGGTGGATTCCAATAGGCGCAACTCGCAGCAGCTCCAACGTGTGCTGCTCTCGTTCATAGGCAATGGCTCTTGCGCTCGACGCAGGTGCTACCGCGCAGAGCACGCCAAGGTTCAGCCCGACCACATAGGGGAAGATGGCCGTTCCTATCCCAATATCGCCTGTCGTTGTGCTCGCCGTCTCGTGGACAAGCGCATAAACCAGACAGAAGAGCGTGGCAATAGTAAGCAGCACTGCCGAAAGCAAGAGGATGCGCCGTCCGCTACGGAGACCGCTCTGTAGCTCGCGTACGAGAAAAGGACCGAGAAAGCCGTTCAATGTTCCTCCGGACGCGTGATCTGCCGGAAAAGCGCTTCAAGATGGTGCGGTTCTTCTCGGTAGGAGAGAACTGGCAGGCCGATTGCTATCAGTTGACGTAATAAGATGACGAGCTCGCTGTCGGTAGCACGAGTACCGCAGTGGATCGTCGTGCGAAGGCCGGTAACCTGAATTCGTGGGGACGAGATTGCCGGAAACGCCGCAATTTTTCGCTGCATAAGGCTGGGCTCTAGGCGACCGAGCAGGTCGATGACGAGCCGCCGCTCCCCGAGAGTCTGCTGCACGATGGAATTGATCGAGCCAGAGAGGACGAGCTTGCCTCGATCGATAATTGCGCCATGGGTGCACACATCGACGATATCCGAGAGGATAGCCGAGCTCAGCACGATAGTCTTGCCAACGGCCTGAAGCTCTCCTAAGAGGAGATGAATGACTTTACGCGCGTCTGCCCTCAAGACAGCGGTTGGCTCATCGAGCACGAGGAGCTCCGGATCGTGGAGAAGACAGCGAGCGAGCGAGAGCCGTTGGGCCATAGCCCTGGAAAGCTGCCGCACATAGCGGTCGTGAAAGTCTGTGAGCTCCAGGAGCTCGAGGGTATTCCGGATAGTGGCAAATCGTGATCGAGGAGATAAACCGTAAAGGCGAGCAAAGAAATCGAGGTATTCCCAGACGAGGAGCTCGTCATACCCACCGAACTGCGCTGGCATAAAGCCGAGCAATGGGCGGATGGCCCCAGCCTCGGTCTTTACAGAATGTCCAAGAACCACGACGTCGCCGGAGCTCGGGATGAGCAATGTGCCGATGCTCCGCAATATCGTCGTCTTGCCGGCACCTTGGGGACCAATGAGCCCAAATATGCTCCCCTGAGCGATGTTGAAACTGAGCGCTTCGACGGCGGTATACCTGCCAAATCGCTGCGTAAGCTGCTGCACGCTGACTGCCGGCATCACATTATCGCGCCACTGTTCCTGCTAACCCGACAGTGTCTAACTGCACCTGTCCATTGCTACCGACGAAACGCAGCTCGAGGTAGCCACGCGGATCGACGTACGGCGCTGGACCGGCTAGCGTGTTGACCCCGGATCGCCACTGTGGCTGGAGATCCCAGGCGCCCGTTCGCCAGTTATATAACGCAACCTGCAGGTTTGCCGCCGGTGAGGGAGGTGACGGGCGTAGCGATAGCTCCGTATCGATCTGCAAGATGCTGAACCGCTCCTTCACCCAACTAGGCGGTAGCCGCACTTGCACGACAGCAGTAGGCGCAAGCAGGAGGGGCTCACCAGGAAGAGCCCCGGAGAAATCACCATTTTCGAGGACTTTTGCAGAGACTAAGCCAAAGGGAAAGCTTTGACCTGGCTGTAGGGCAACGGAAAGAGGCATCGTGTACAACGACAGTCCATGGGCCCGCACGACGTGCCCATCGATGGTGATGGTGAAAGGGCCATTCCGGGCAAAAGCATACAGGCGGAAACCTTGCCACCATTCTCCATTGCGGCCCAAGCTATCGCTAAGGAATTGGAGGACGTCGTTTTCCTGTTTTCGTTCTCGCGTCAGCTTCGAACTGGAAGAAGGGATTACCAGAGGGGAAGAGCCGTGCTGGGGAGTGCCAGCGGTTGGGAGATGTATCGCGATGCGTTCCCCCGGAAGCAAGCCGGCAATTGGTGTCAGCGTGCCGTCGAAGCCTAGTAAAAGCGGCTGTAAGGCCACTTTCCCGGTATTTTCGATGGTTCCCACAATGTAGCCATCGTGGAGTGCTAGATGCGGAGCGATCTGGGGAACCTTTTCAGCATGCACGTGACCGATAATCTGAAAAGCGCGTAACGTCCACTGATTGCCGGCGATGTTATCGATGCGCTCCCCTTGGTCTGTGGCGACGGCGAGTGGGGGTGCTCGATCGGATTGAGCGCTTCTCAGGGGAAGTGCTCCCTCAACATCCGGTAAGAGGACGTCATAGCGGGAACGCTGCGGCGAAAAGAACGCAATTACTCCCGTAGAGAGCACCGGCGCTTGGTTCGCTGGCATCGTCATCGGTGCTACTGTAAGCTCACTGGCTATCAGCGGATCACCCCTGAGCGCGGAGAAGCTGATGCCCAGCGCCGCTGTTGCTCCAACACTCATTGCCGGTATCGTCAACCACAGCCATGCCTGGCGCCCGGCGCGGCGCAGTGCAAACCAGCCGGCGGGCCCAATGACGATCGTATAGACTACCATCAGCAAAAAGAAGAGCCGTGCTGGCGGAAGAACGGTATTGGGAGAAGGTAGACGCTGGTGAGAGGGGGGGCGTGCCGCTGGCTCACCGATGACCGGAGGTAACCAGGGATGGCCCTCCGTCAGCAATCGGTCCCAGAAAGGCGTGGCCTGGCCGGTTCTCAGCAACGGTTGGTGGGCCGCAGGTCCAAGAAGCGTGATCCAACCTTTTCCCCATGGGATGTCTGATACGAGCGGCGTAGCGTGAGAGCGAAGACGCACGATGCCGTCCGGAGGCAGTCGAGTGATGGCGATGACATCTCTGACAGGGGTATTACTGGGATGTTGCGAGGTGAGCCAGGGCTCAAGAGCCGCAGCGACATCTACCGTTTCGAGGGACGTGGCGCCGATGTGAAATGGAGAGCGTAGGTTCGCCAGCGATCCGATCGCTCCTGCGCCGCCGCCGATGATGAGCTGCCCTCCACCGGCGATCCAGCCTGATAAAGCGCGTATTTGTCCGGGCGTCAGCTCGTTGCTGTTGATGTCGTCGAAGACGATGGCATCGAGATTGGCCAGCGCTGCAGTGCTTGCCGGCAAAGTGGCCACGGAAAGTTGAGCGACTTTTATCGCGTGATGGGAAAGCTCCCGCCCCAAGGGAGGCTGGAAGCTATCCGGCGATAGCACGCCGATGAGGTAGTCGGTTCTCTTGACTGGAACGGTGTGTACTATTGCACGCCGGACCACGTGCTCCCCCTCCATCACCGCCGCCTGCCAGGTAGTGACGCTATTGGGAGGGGTGGGCGCCAGAAATGTCACCGTTTTCGTGCTCTGTGAAGGTAAGCTGATCTGGACGCCGGCAAGAGGAGCCGGTATGGTTGGTTCTGTCAAGGTAACGGTGCCATGAAAAGAAGGTCCATCATTGCCTACTGTGACCGTGAGCGGCGTCCAGGAATCCGGGCGATAGTAGCCGGAGAATCCCATGCGCACACGGAGCGAGAGGCGCTCTGCAACCGGCGCAGCAGCCACAGAGCTTGACGATACTGGGACAATGAGGACAATGACTAGTATGAACAAAATCATAGGATACCGCAGTGCGATAGGAGTATACTCCTCTGAATTCATTGGTTTTCAAGGAAGATCTCCACAAGAGTGTACCGAGGACGGCGGCAGCAATGTTGCACGTTTTTTCTGGAGAACGGCGATACGTAGCCAGCTCACAATGGAGACGTACGCTGGAGACTCACAAAAGTGGCGGTGCACTGTAGAATCAGATACGAGTGGGAGGGGTAAGTAACGACTAGACGTTCGTTGCGTTCCTGGTTGGCGTTCTGGCCCCGTCGACACTTCGCTGAGATTCTGGTATCCGTTCACCTGACAGTGGGTGTTCTAGGGGTTATTGGTTTGCTCGTCGCAGCAGGGCTCTCAGGCAATCTCCTGTTTGCTGTGATGGCGATGGTCGTGCTTGTGGTCCTGCTGATCAATCTCGTCGCTGTCTGGCCGCGCCCTCGCCGCCGGTTGCAACGCTGGTTGCTGCCGCTCGCTATTCTCGACGAAATCATGATCGGTGTTCTCCTCATACTATCCGGCGGGGTAACGAGCCCCTTTGTTCTCCTCTTCCTCTTCGTCATTGGTCAGGTGGCGATCGGCAGCTCTATGCGAGAGGCACTCGGGATAGCAGCGTTGAGCAGCGTGCTGTACACAGCGCTTGTCTTGCCGGTGCATTGGGCGGGATCCACATTCTCGATACCGAGTTTGGAGAGCTGGCAGATCTTCAATATCGTTGGAGTCGATCTGATATTTGGGATATTTGCGTGGGCTGCCGGACAGGTAGGCCGGGCCTTCAGACTCCAGCAAGATCGTTTCTTGCTCCATAGCACACGCTTACGTCGGCAAGTAACAGCGCTGGTACGTCTGGCGCGCATGAGCCGGCGCCAAAATGATCTCCTTCCAAACCTTGTAGAGATACTGGAGAAAGCGGTCGAGGATTTGGAAGTTGCCCGCGCTGCGATTATCCTTCGCGAACGCGAGGATATGGCAGGACAGGTCATCCTCACGCACCACTTCGCTGAGGACTCTACAGAGCCGCCAGTTGCCGATCTTCCCCGACATCCTGTTGTCCGGTTCGTGCTGGAACAGAAACGTCCGGTGACGGCAGCACGATTGATGCGCCAATCGCGGAAATTTGCTCCAGATCTCCCGCTGTTCCAGATGGCTCCTGGAGCTGCCAGTGCTCCACTCCTGGTCGGAGATGTCTGTCTGGGGTGTCTGTACTGCGATCAGGAGCGACGACCGAAGCGGTGGTCCGATGAAGCCATTGAGCTGTTAGAAGCCTTCGCAGACCTCGCCGCGGTGTCTATCGAAAATCACCGTCTTTATTCACAGGTGCTCGCGGAAAAATCCAAGCTGGAAGCCACAATGGGGGCTGTTACCGATGCCCTGCTCATTTATGACGTCGATGGCCGCATCCTGCTTGCTAATGAGCCGTTTCGTCAATTGTTCGATATGGGAGAATGGGCACACGGCCTTACCGTGCAGGATCTCCTCACCTTTGTCCACGAGCGCTCACGCCTCGGGCTGCTGGATGGCCTTGACATCAAAGAGGACCTCTTTGATGTCAAGCCGGCGGAAATAGAGATCGGCCTGCCCCCGCATTCCTTACAAAGGCGCGGCCAGGCGGTATTTGACGAATCGGGAAAGCCCGTGGCCTATGTCGTGACCTTCCATGATGTGACCGAGGAGCAGCAAGCAGAACGTGTTCGTTCAGAGATTTTGGCCTCGGTTTCTCACGAGCTACGCACGCCACTCACCTCGATCAAGGGGTTCATGCAGATCTTCGAGCGGCGCTTCAATCGCAATGAAGCTCTTGCTAGTGCGCAAGAGCTGCGACTCGTTCTCCAACAGGTCGAACACCTCAGCGTCTTAGTGGATGACCTGCTCGATGTCTCTCGCTGGCCAGGGAGTAAGCTGCACCTCCAGCGCTCCTGGGTTCATATCTCCCGGCTAGTTGCTGAGGGTGCAACGCGGTGCTCTCGGGAGACGGGGAGAATCATCAATATCGACGACCAATCACGGAGCGCCCTCGGCTTCTGGGATCGCGACAAAGTGAAGCAAGCGCTCTACAGCTTGCTCAGCAACGCCGTCAAGTACTCAGAAGACCATACGACCGTCCTGGTGAGCTGTGTTCTCGATGATGATCGCGTGCGCATCAGCGTGCGCGATCAAGGCATCGGCCTTAATGCGGAGCAAGCAGATCACATTTTTGAGGCATTTTATCGAGCCGATAATAGCACGACACGGCGTACGAATGGGCTGGGTATCGGTCTTTATCTGTGTAGGCGGATTGCCGAAGCGCACGACGGCAGTGTCCACGTCCGTAGCCAGCTAGGTGCGGGGAGCGAATTCGTCTTACTGCTACCAGGAGTTCAGCGTAGCCCTGCCGGTGCCCTTCCCACACGGATATCCGAAGAGTTTTCCTCTAGGGAATGAAACTCACGCCCCATTGAGCCTGTTGCCAGACATACCGAGGACGCTGCGCACAGTTTCTTCCCGGATCGATGAGCTGGAACCATCCGTTGCTGCCGACCGCTATGACGTAACCGGCGCGCCCCTGGAGCCACGGAGTGTCCAATTCGGGCTGTATAACCGCGATGGCTCCAGGGGAAGGGGTGTTACTGATAGCGAATCCATTCTGGAATGCTTCGAGCGGCCAGCTCGCCGGCGGACCGCTCAGTGCCGGCGAAACATCAGGGCGCAACGTTGCCACCCATTGAAGACAGTTGCCGGTAGCAGGCAGCGGTGCGGCCTGTGAAGACACTGGAGCAGCCACGAACAGGGCGCAGTTCGCGAGCAAGCCCAGGAGCACCGCAGGCAGATAGCCCAGCCGCAAGGGGAGTCGCTGCCATTCACCGGTAGAACGCATAGCTTCTTCCGCTCTTTGCTTCTGCTGTCTCCGTTGCTTACGGTTGCAGCTCAACCATCATCGTGATAATGGAATCACCACACCAGACAATTTCTTTACCTGATTGTAACCGTGATTAAGCGTTTCCATGAACCTTGATCACCCCTAGGGGAAATCTGGGCTAGTACTAAGAGCCCGCTACTGGAGATACCCCTGGTGAGCGAGCAGCTCGGCGGTGAGAACGGCGCCCTGTGCTGCTCCCATGCGCGTGTTGTGAGAGACGAGTACCCACTTCAGTCCATTGGGGAGAGCATCGTGCGCTTCGATGCGCCCCACGACAGTAGTCATTCCCCGACCTGTATCGCGATCAAGCCGCGGTTGTGGACGGTAGGGATCATCCCGGACGGCAATCGGCTGTTCCGGCGCAGAAGGTAGCCCGAGATCAGCGCAATCGCCTTGAAAACCGGTCATGGCCTGGCGTGCAGCTTCAGGGGTGACAGCTTCCGCAGCACTGACAAAAACCGCTTCGGTATGTCCATCACGCACATTCACGCGGGTACAGATAGCGCTCAGCGGTAAGGGCAGGGGCTCGATGACTCCGCCTCTCAGCTTGCCGAGAATCTTCGCCGTTTCACGTGCTACTTTCTCTTCTTCGCGTGGGATATAGGGGACAACGTTGTCCAGAATATCCAGAGCGCTCACACCGGGACTGCGGCCGGCCCCAGACAATGCTTGCAGAGAGACCATCAGAGCCGTCTGCACCCCAAATGTACGGACGATAGGAGCGAGCGAGATGACGAGCCCTGTCGTTGTACAGTTGGGGATAGGTACGATGAAACCTTTCCACCCATGATGTTCCCTCTGCTTGCCGACCAGAGCGAGGTGATCCGCGTTGAGGTAGGGGACAACGAGCGGCACATCCGGCTCCATGCGAAATGCGCTTGCTGTGCTGACGACAGGTACTGCTTGAGCAAGACGAGGCTCGAGCTGGCGGGCTGCTTCACCTTCTTCAATACCAGTGAACACTAAACCGAGCCCTCGTGGATCAAATGTCGCAGCATCTTCCACAGTGATGTCCGCATAGCCTTCCGGCAGGGGCGCTTCGACAAGCCAGCGAGAGGCGCCGCTCTGTGGATCGCGCAACGCTTCGGCGTACCGCTTCCCTGCAGAACGGCTCGAAGCCGCCAGCCGCTCCACTTTGAACCAAGGATGATGAGCAAGCGCTACGAGGAACTGTTGCCCTACGACTCCTGTTGCTCCAATGACTGCAACGCGGATGGTCACGCCGGTTTCTCCCGCCTTTTCTGTCCAAATCGTGACAGAAGTTTAACGCCACAAATGCCTTTGGCGCTGTGTCTGACGATTCTTTGGCCACGATCGGTACCTTCCGTACAGCGGACGTGACAGCGCCTCCGGTGGAGCATAGGCTAATAGCAGCACTGTCGGTAATAGTAGTAGGAGGCAGCGTGGTGGTGGATCATCCTCATATCGTGCTCGTCTGTGTGGATCAGTGGCGGGGAGATTGCCTAGGAATAGCCGGCCATCCGGTAGTATCCACTCCCTATCTCGATGCTCTAGCTCTTGGAGGAGTACGGTTTACACGAGCGTATAGCGCGACGCCTTCGTGTGTTCCCGCGCGGGCCGGTCTCTATACCGGATTGTCGCCGCGGAGTCACGGTCGCGTTGGATACCGAGATGGTGTCCCTTGGAATTATCCGGTGACTATCGCCTCCGAATTCAGCCGTCACGGCTACCAAACCGAAGCGATCGGGAAGCTCCACGTCTACCCGGAGCGCTCGCTCACCGGCTTTCACCACGTCGTTCTCCACGATGGCTACTTGCATTTCGCAAGACAACGTACGAAGGACTACACCTTGATCGACGACTACCTCCCGTGGCTGAGAGAGCGTACCGGCCCATATGCCGACTACTTTGATCACGGCCTCAACTGCAACTCATACGTGGCGCGACCTTGGGATAAAGAGGAGCAGCTCCATCCCACAAACTTTATCGTGACACAGGCCATCGAGTTCCTGCGACGTCGTGATCCACGGAAGCCTTTTTTCCTCTTCCTCAGCTTCCATCGACCTCACCCCCCACTTGATCCGCCTTCCTGGGCATTCGAACAGTATCTCGATGTCGCTATGCCACCGCCGCCGAGCGGCGACTGGACCGATCTCTTTGCTCCCTACGCCCAACCTCATAACCCTGCGCTTACAGCAGGTCGATTGCCCCCTGCCCAGCTTCAACGCGCCCGCGCCGCCTATTACGGCCTCATAACGCATATCGATCACCAGATCAACCGCTTCTGGGAAATCCTCCTAGAGTTCGGTCTAGCTGACAATACGTACTTCTGTTTCGTTTCCGACCATGGCGATATGCTGGGTGATCATCACCTCTTCCGTAAATCTCTCCCTTACGAAGGCTCAGCCCACATTCCCTTCCTCTTGCGTGGCCCTCACAACGGGTTAGTGCCGGCAAACCGGGAGTGCGATGCAGTTGTAGAGCTGCGAGATGTGATGCCAACGCTCCTGGAATGCGCCGGGCTTCCGGCGCCGGAGGGCATCGAAGGAAAGAGCCTCCTGCCGGTGCTGCGCGGTGAGGCTGCACAGGTGCGACCATATCTCCACGGCGAACATACGCTCCAAGCACGGTGCGTGCAATGGCTCACCGATGGTCACTGGAAATATATCTGGTGGAGCGACAGCGGGCGTGAACAGCTTTTCGACATCTCGGAAGATCCTGCGGAGTTGCATGATCTGGCGCTGCTGCCAGATCATGCAACGATCCTCGATGAGTGGAGGAATCGACTTGTCCGGGAGCTTGCCGGACGGGAAGAGGGAATGAGTGATGGCGTTCGTCTTATTCCTGGACAGCCGGTACGGCCGGTCCTGACGTCTGTGGTCGGGTCGGGTGAGCAATGAAGAGGAGCAGTATCATCGAAAAGTTGCACGCGGCAGCCGGCTCCGCTATAACCGCCGCGATCGAAGAAGGCAGGATGCCCGGAGCCGTTGTACTCTTATGGCGCCGCGGCGCCATTCTGCTGCATGAGGCATGGGGATTCCGAAAGCGCTGGGATGCTCCTGATCGCGAGACGGGAGAGCCGGAAGCAATGACGTGCGATACCATCTTCGACCTGGCCTCTCTCACGAAGCTGTTCACTGCTACGCGGGTCATGCAACTGGCTGAACAAGGGCGTTTTGGTCTCGATGATCCAGTGGCAGATTTTGTTCCCGAGTTCGGCGCTGCAGGGAAGCGCGGTATTACCGTACGTCAGCTTCTATGTCACGTGGGCGGGTTACTACCCGGCTTACCCTTGTGGGATCTGGAGAGCTCACCATCTGCGCGCTTGCAAAGAGCGCTCAGCACGCCGGCTGAGTTTCCTCCTGCCACCTTTTTTCGCTATAGCGACTTTAGCTTCATCACGCTGGGAGAACTCGTCCAGCGGGTCGATGGGCGCCCTCTCGCCGCTCAGATCGCTGCGGAGATTACCCAGCCCCTCGCAATGGTCGATACTGGTTTCCTGCCGGCAGCAGCCTTACGAACACGGTGCGCCCCAACGGAGTGGAATGCCAGCCGCGGCGGCATCATCCGGGGTGAAGTTCACGATGAAAATAGCTGGTCGTTCGGCGGCGTGGCAGGCCATGCCGGCCTTTTTGGTACCGCTGCCGATCTCCTTCACTTCGCGATCTGCCATCTGCAAGAGGGGGAGTGGGAAGGGCGATATCTGCTCCAGCCGGAGACGGCGCGGCAGATGCAAAAGTGGCAGACCGACTATCTGGCTACCGCGTGCTGGCGTGGCCTCGGCTGGGAGCTCAATCAGCGCTACTATATGGGGCCCTTCGCCTCATTAACCACCTTTGGGCATACCGGCTTTACCGGTACAAGCCTCGTCATTCATCCGGCAAGCAAGACGATCCTCATCGTCCTGGCCAATCGTGTGCATCCTACCCGCACGGGGCCACCATTCAACACGGTGCGGGAGGCTGTAGCATCTGCGGTGGCCGGTACCCTTGGTGTAGAATAGCATTCTTGCTCGCGAGTACACTGGGGAAAGCTGTACTGCTCTGGCGTAGCTGAAAGAGAGACAAAGGGCTTGGCAATGCGTATCTGCCGCGTGGCGGTCAATGGGAAAGTGCGTCTCGCCGTTGAAGCGGGCGGAGAGTGTTTTTGGCTTCGTCATACCGCGCTCTCTACGGTATTCGACATCCTTGAGACACAGCCGGAAGAAGGGCATCGTCTTCTCGCTGACGCCTTGAATCAGCGCCCCTTCGCTTCGTGGGACGCACTCGAAGCGGGAACGGTCTTGACGGCTCGCCTCGCCGTTCCCCTCGATGATCAAGAGGTGTGGGCCTCCGGCGTTACCTATGAGCGAAGTATGCACGCGCGTGAAGATGAGTCCCACGGTAGCGGGATCTATGATCGCGTCTACGCCGCTCCGCGCCCAGAACTGTTTTTCAAGGCAGGAGCTACGCGCGTCGTTGGGCCCAATGACGTGCTCTACATTCGCAGCGACGCCACCTGGAGCGTGCCGGAGCCAGAGCTGGCGCTCGTTGTAGGTCCCCGGGGATGGATCGCTGGCTACACCATTGGCAACGACATCAGCTCTCGGGATATCGAGGGGGAGAATCCACTCTATCTGCCACAAGCAAAAGTACACGCGCGCTGTTGTGGTCTTGGTCCAGCGATCATGCTCGCTGACGAAGCGATCGATCCTCGCGCTCTCTCCATCGAGCTCATCATCCACCGCAATGGTGCTCCGGTGTTTCAGGGAAACACGAACACGTCCCGCTTGCACCGGAGCTTTGAAGAGCTCGTTCGATACCTCTTCCGCGACAACCTTTTCCCCAACGGTGTCTTCCTCCTCACAGGCACCGGCATCGTTCCAGAAGATAGCTTCAGCCTCCAGCCTGGTGATCACGTGGCAATCACGATCGCAGGCATTGGTACACTGCGTCACCGTATCGAACGAGGACCCGGTGATCATGCGGCGATCTGAGCAGGCGGCTTACGACCCTATTGCCCGCTTCTATGATCTGGACCATCAAGATTTCGATGACGATATCAGCATGTACCTGAACTTTGCCCGTGCCAGCCAGTCTCCTCTGCTGGATATCGGCGTCGGTACCGGAAGAGTGGCTATTGCCCTGGCAAAGGCCCGTTATCCGGTTACCGGTATCGATGTATCCCAGGCAATGCTAGCGCTCGCCCGAGAACGTCTCCACCATGAAGGGTTAGTCGATCAGGTAGCGCTCATCCATGCGGATGTATGCACGCTGGAATCAGCGTCACGATTCGGCTTCGCCTACTTCGCGTTGAACACGTTTACCCACCTGTTAGACCAAGCAGATCAGATGCGAGCGTTACGGACTCTCTGGCACCACCTCCTTCCCGGAGCACGCCTCCTCATCGATCAATGGAATCCCCTGAGCTCGGAAGCTCCCGATGCCTCCGGACAGTGGCTGCTGGGATACCGGCAGCGGAGCAGTTGGGGGACTTGGGTAACGCAATCGGTCGCCACTGTGGCGGATCCCGGCCAGCAACTGCTGACGACGACGATGATCTATGACGAAGAGATCGTGCGCCATCAGCGCGAGCGTCCTCTTCCAGTGACGGGGAGTAGCATCCGCCGTACAACTCTTGCTTTCAAATTGCGGTATCATTACTGTTTCGAGGTACAATGGTTGTTGCTGGCGGCAGGCTTCGAGACTGAGGCAACGTTCGGAGATTATGACCTTGGCCCATATCGTGGAGCGTCGCCCAGGCTCATTACTCTGGCAAAGAGAGTTGGGTCTTGAGGAAGCCTGGAAGCTGGAGAGGGGGTGTTTGATACTCCCGATCGCTGAAGTACTATTCCACTGCTTGGGTTCTCCCTTCGGGTGACAGCTTACCGGCTCGCTGAGCGAGCCTTGTTGTGTTTTGGAGGGCGATCGACAGTTTAGTGTGCAAGGGGTGAGACGTTGGCAGAACGTATCCGGTTTGGTAAGGCGCCAGAGATTCTTGAGATTCCCCAGCTCATCCGAACCCAAAAAGAGTCGTTTGGTGACTTTACAGGAGAAAACTGGAGAAGGGCGGAGGCTGCACGTCAGGAGGCAATACGCAAAGGGCTCCCTGATCCTGGCAATGACCGCCCTTTTGGATTACGAGAGCTGTTCGAGGAGATTTCGCCCATCACGGACTTCAATGGGCGCACATATGAGCTGCGCTTCGCGGTACCAGATGAGCCATTCTCCAAGCCGAAGTATACGGTGGAGGAGTGCCGGAAGCAGGATCGTACGTATGTCGCGCAGCTCAAAGTGAAGGCGCATCTGCTCATCAAAACCACGGGCGACGTCAAAGAGCAGGAAATCTACTTTGGTGAATTTCCGATGATGACTCCTCAAGGGACATTCATCATCGCCGGTACAGAGCGTGTTGTCGTTTCCCAGCTCGTGCGATCGGAGGGCGCTTACTTTACTCTGGAACAAGATTCCACATCAGGACGGATGCTGTGCCAGGGCAAGGTGATCCCTAGCCGCGGCGCCTGGCTGGAGTTTGAAACATCAAATAGGGATGTGCTCTCTGTAAAAATTGACCGGAAGCGTAAGATTCCCGTCACGACTTTCTTGCGTGCCATCGGCTTCGGCTCCGACGATGAGATCAAAAACCTCTTCTTGGAGCATGACCGCGACCTGCGCTTCATCAACGCCACGCTCCAGAAGGATGCAGCCAAAGATGAGGTGACTGGACTCCAGGAAGTCTACAAGCATATGCGTCCTGGAGAATCGCCTACGCCCGAAGCGGCGCGTAATCTCGTACTGAACACGTTCTTCAACGAGCGGCGCTATGACTTAGGGCGTGTTGGTCGCTATAAGCTCAATAAGCGCTTGCACTTACCGGAAACCAAAAAGCTACGCACACTGGATGATCAGGATATCGTGGGGTTGATTCGCCTGATGATCCGGCTCAATAATGGTGAAGAACATCCGGATGACATCGATCATCTTGGTAACCGGCGGGTACGCGCCGTCGGCGAGCTGATCGAAAAGCAGTTCCGCGTTGGCCTGGCCCGCATGGAGCGTGTCGTCAAAGACAAGATGTCTACGCAGGCCGATGACAAGGCGGCTACGCCAAGCTCGCTGGTCAACACCCGGACGGTGACTGCTGCCCTGCGTGAGTTTTTCGGAGGTAGTCAGCTCAGCCAGTTCATGGATCAGACAAATCCCCTTTCCGAGATCTCGCACAAGCGCCGCCTCTCAGCGATGGGGCCAGGTGGGTTGAACAGAGATCGCGCCGGCTTCGACGTGCGTGACGTCCACCATTCGCACTATGGGCGTATCTGCCCCATCGAGACTCCTGAAGGGCCGAGCATCGGGTTGATCGGCCAGTTGGCGACGTATGCGCGTATCAATGATTTCGGATTCATTGAGACGCCCTATCGCAAAGTGCACCGCCTGCTTCCGAGCGATGGTCCCGATCTCTTGAACCGCCGGCTTCGCGAAGATATATATGATACTTCTGGTGCGTTGCTGGCAGCATCCGGCACCCGCGTTGATGCAGCGCTGCAGGGACGTATCGCAGCTCTTCCAGTGCGAGATATCGCGGTAGCGCCGTTCGTATCCCGCCAGGTGGATGTAGATCACGATTACCTTACCGCCGATACCGAAGAGCTATTCTTCATCGCTCAGGCGAACGCGCCGCTGAACGAGTACGACGAGTTCATGGAAGAGCGCGTTGCTTGTCGCCACGGTGAGGAATTCTTGCAGCAGGCGCCGGAGTTCATCGACTATATGGATATCTCCCCGCGCCAGATCGTTTCCATTGGCGCCGGCCTCATTCCCTTCTTGGAGCATGACGATGCGAATCGCGCCCTGATGGGATCGAACATGCAGCGCCAGGCCGTTCCGCTCATCCGCCCTTCGGCGCCATACGTTGGAACGGGAATGGAGCTTCAAGCCGCACGCGATTCAGGCCATATCGTGCTCGCCCAGGCGTCAGGAGTGGTGACCAGCGTCACCGGGCACAGCATCACCGTCCTCGAGGATGATGGTCAGGAGCGCGAGTATCGCCTGGTTAAGTTTCTCCGCTCCAACGCCCAGACCTGTATCAATCAGCGCCCAACTGTAAGCAAAGGGCAACGGATCACTGCCGACCAGTGCATTGCGGATAGCCTTTCCACGGATGACGGCGAACTGGCATTGGGGGATAATGTCCTCGTAGCCTTCATGTTCTGGGAAGGCGGCAATTATGAAGACGCGATCCTCTTGAGCCAGCAATTGGTTCGAGAAGACCGCTTCACCTCGATTCACATCGAGGAATACGAAGTCGACGCTCGCGATACGAAGCTGGGTCCGGAAGAGATCACCCGCGATATCCCCAACGTCAACGCGGATATGCTGCAGAATCTCGACGAGCGCGGCTTGGTCTTCGTGGGTGCTGACGTACAGCAGGGAGATGTCCTCGTAGGCAAAATTACCCCTAAGGGCGAGACGGAGCTTTCTGCAGAAGAGCGCTTACTCCATGCCATCTTCGGTGAGCATGCTCGTGAGGTGAAAGACACCTCCTTGCGGATGCCCCACGGTGAACGTGGCAAGGTCATCAGCGTCGATGTGCTGACACGTCCGGAAAGTCCCGACTTGCCGACGGGCGTCAATACGCTCGTGCGCGTGCTCGTAGCTCAGAAACGCAAAATCTCCGAGGGAGATAAGATGGCCGGACGCCACGGCAATAAGGGAGTCATCTCCCAGATTCTCCCCATCGAAGATATGCCGTTTCTGCCTGACGGTACACCGGTCGATATCATTCTCAACCCTCTGGGGGCTCCCGCTCGCATGAACCTCGGGCAGATTTTGGAGACTCACCTGGGATGGGCTGCCGCTCGCCTCAAGCAGAAGATGATGAGTCCCGTCTTCGACAGCGCAACCGAAGCGGAGATCAAGGATCAGATTCGTCGTGCTTGGTTAGTCAGTCACGGATACGATCCGCGGGGGATTTTGCCGGATGAACTGGAACAGCGTCTGGACCAAAACTGGAAAGAGCTGATCGCACCTGCTCTGGCTTTGAGTGGTGTGTCTGGTAGCGAACAAGCCGAAAAGTTCCTATTGCCGCGTCTTGAAGGAGATGCAGTGCTGCATACAGCCAGAGATTTGCTACCAAGCTTTCGTGGTGTCGATCTGCCCAACGCCCTGGTGGGAAAGGCGCCCCTCCACGATGGTCGCACGGGCCTGCCATTCGATGCGCCCGTCGTCGTTGGCTACATCTACATGATGAAGCTCCACCACCTCGTGGAGGACAAGATTCACGCGCGGAGCACTGGTCCTTACTCGATGATCACCCAGCAGCCGCTCGGTGGCAAAGCGCAGTTCGGTGGCCAGCGCTTCGGGGAGATGGAGGTATGGACACTGGAAGCGTACGGGGCCGCTAATATCCTTCAAGAGCTGCTGACCGTCAAATCAGATGACGTGACAGGAAGGGTGAAGACCTATGAGGCAATCGTCAAAGGGCAGGAGATTATGGAGCCAGGTGTACCTGAGAGCTTTAAGGTCCTTGTGCGCGAGCTCCAGAGCCTCGCCCTAAACGTCGACGTGCTCAACGACAACGATGAGGTGGTGCAACTTATCGAAGATGCCGCTGATGCGGGCAGCTCACTCGAGCAGATCAGCCTTACTCGTTGGGAACGATAAGCACCGGGCGCTGGAGGCGGGAAATCACGCGGTGGCGTGTTCCCTGCTTCCAGTATGGGCCCTATATCTCAGTGGGTGTATTCGTTTGATGGTTCGTGTTCGTCCCCTATGGAAAGGGCAAAGGAGCAGTTCCTGTGCTAGAGGTTAACGCTTTTACGGGCATTCGAATAAGTCTCGCCTCTCCGGAGCAGATCCGTAGCTGGTCTTATGGTGAGGTGATCAAGCCTGAGACAATCAACTATCGCACCTTGCGACCTGAAAAGGACGGCTTGTTCTGCGATGGGCAGATCGACACCACGAGAGATTGGGAGTGCTATTGCGGAAAGTACAAGCGGATTCGCTATAAGGGTATCGTCTGCGATAAGTGCGGTGTCGAAGTCGCCCGGGCGAAGGTACGTCGCGAGCGTATGGGCCATATCGAGCTCGCCTCGCCCGTCAGCCACATCTGGTACCTGGCGGGCACACCGAGCTATCTGAGCATCTTGCTGGATATACAGTACAAGAAGCTCGAAAAAGTCGTCTACTTTGCGAACTACATCGTGACCAAGGTGGATGAGGAAGAGCGACAGAAGGCTCTGGCCGATGCCGATGAAGCGCTACGCTACCGCATTGAAGAGATCCACAATAGCCGTGCTGAGCGTCTGGTGGAGATCGAATCGCTGCGCGAACAACGGCTACAGGATCTGGAAGAGAACCATCAACGCGATATCCAGAAACACCAGGGGGCGGTCGAAGAGGCTATGCTTTCTGCCCGAAGCGCGCACGAAGAATTCCTCAACCAGATTCGTGGTCTTTTGGGTGAAGGAGCGCCGCAGCCATTAGTGTTCGAACCAGCGGGCGAGATAGCTGTCGAGCAAGGGGTGACAGTAACCGAAGACCTGCTTACCGCCATCAAAGAACAGCTCGATCGATGGCTCGATGGGGAACAAGCACGTCTGGACGCTGAAGCCACTAAGCTGGAACAGGACTATCGCAACAAGCAGACTCGTTTCAACATCGAAGCCCAAGGAGAAGCCGACGATATTGACCAGACAATTGCTCAGGAAGAGGAGGCGGAGCGTTCACGCTTCGAGCGTGCCAAGCAAGATCTCGAGCAGTTGGAATACAAGACCTTGCTATCAGATGAGCAGTTCCGGCGGTTGAGGAGCCTGTTCCCCAAGACATTTGAAGCTGGCATAGGCGCGGAAGCAGTACGTGATCTCATCCTAGGCCTCGATTTGCAGCAGGAGGCAGAGCGATTGCGCGAAATTGTACGTGGTGATGGGCACCGGGAAAAGCTGAGCACGAAAGCTGCTTCAGCTACGAAGCGCCTGCGCGTCGTAGAAAACTTCCGTAAGTCTGGTGCTCGCCCTGAATGGATGATCCTAACGGTCTTGCCGGTTATCCCACCCGACCTGCGTCCAATGGTACAACTGGATGGTGGGCGCTTTGCCACCAGTGATCTCAATGATCTGTATCGCCGGGTCATCAATCGTAATAATCGCCTCAAGCGCCTGTTAGAGCTTGGTGCTCCCGACATCATCGATGGCTGCCGTCG
>JAMDCW010000023.1 GCA_023489405.1 Chloroflexota bacterium | reverse complement strand
AGGACAGCCCACGGCTGACCTATCTGGATCGAGTGCTCCATGCATGACTGCGCCTCTACCCTCCTGCTTATGGGACCAGCCGGATACTCGTTGAAGAGCACGATATCGGTCCCTACCATATCCCGCGCAATACCGTCGTGTCGACCTTTTCTTTTACCGTCCACCGTGATCCACGCTGGTGGCAGCATCCTCTCGTTTTCGCCCCGGACCGCTGGACTCCTGAAGCCGAAGCGGCGCGCCCACGCTTCACGTACTTTCCTTTCGGTGGCGGACAGCGCCAATGCCTCGGCGAGCCCTTCGCCTGGATGGAAGCAGCAATCATCCTTGCTGCCATCGGTCAGCACTGGCGGCTCATTCACGTACCTACCCACCGCGTTGATCTCAATCCGCTCATTACGCTACGCCCGCGTTATGGTATGCCCATGGTATTGGAACATCGGATGGCGGACCTGCCTCTACATATTCCAGGCGCTCCTCAGACAGCGCAAGCGCTATGGGACAGAGAACGCCCACCGAAGATTGTTACAGGAGAGGACCTATGAAGGAAAGTGGACGGGACCGGCTGCTGGTCTCAACAGATTGGCTCGCTGGGCACTTGAAGGATCCCGGGCTGCGCATTGTGGATCTCCGTGGGCTTGTCGTGACGCACACCGATGATCGTGGCGTTCAGCAGGCAGCATATCGTGGTGCGAGAGATCTCTATGATGCGGGGCACATTCCCGGCGCTATGTACGTCGATTGGACACAGGACATCGTGAATAAGGAGGATTCTGTGCCAGCCCAGGCAGCTACCGCGGAGCAGCTCCGGGCATTCCTCGAAGCTCGCGGCATCGGCGATGAGCACACCATCATCGCCTATTGCGATCACCCCGCTTGCCAGTTCTCGACCCGCTTCTGGTGGCTCATGAACCTCTACGGGAATGATCACGTTCGTGTGCTTGACGGGGGATTTGCCAGATGGCAACGCGAAGGGCGGACGATCACGACGGAAGTGCCTCGGTATCCTCCAGCTCGCTTTACGCCCCGGCCGCGCCCCTATCTCCGCGTCGCGCTCGAGGAAATGCGCAATCTTCTCTCGTGTCCGGCAGTGAGTATCCTCGATGCTCGTGATTCGGGCCAGTACACCGGCAGCATCCGCCGGGGAGCATTCGGCGGGCACATTCCCGGGGCGCTCAATATTCCCAGAGAAGCGCTCATCGATGAGGACCGTGGCGTCTTTCGATCAGAGGCAGAACTTGCGAGGATATTCGCGTCCAGCGGGGTCCACGACAGCGAACGCATCGTTGCCTATTGCAACGGCGGTGTTGCGGCAACGAGCGTGCTCTTCGCCCTCGCTCTTCAAGGAGTACCGCTGGAGCGATTAGCGAACTACGATGGCTCCTGGAACGAATGGGGCAATCGCGGCGATGTTCCCCATCGAGACGGGGCGCAGCCCTAACGAGCATAGCGCCGGTAGATGGTTGCCATCTGCTCTGCCACATTGCTCCAGCGGAACAGCTTGCTGCGTTCGAGACCGCGTTGCCGCAGCGTATGGCGTAGACCTCGATCCGTCAAGACCCGCTCGATGCCTGCGGCGATGCTTTCCACGCTGTAGGGATCGACGTATTCCACAGCGTCGCTTCCGATCTCCGGCAACGCCGTTGCTCGCGCCGCCACGGTCGGCGTGCCACAGGCAAGGGCTTCAAGGAGAGGCATGCCGAATCCTTCATACAACGAGGGAAAGCAAAAGAGCTCGGCAGCAGCGTAGAGGGCTGGCAATTGGGCATCCGGCACATAACCGAGGCGGATGATGCGATGAGTGAGGCCGGTCTCCTGGATGGCTATTTCGGCGCCGTGGTAGCTCCAGAGCTTCGGGCCGGCGAGAACGAGACGGAGATCCGGGTAGCGTGGCGCCAGTTGGGCAAAAGCCCGAATCAACCGGGGGAGATTCTTGCGTTCCTGTTGGGCGCATACGCTCAGCACATAGGGTCGTTGCAATCCCCATTGCGCCGTGATCTTCGCTTGTTCAGCCTTCGTTTGTGGTCGAAAGGCTTCCGAGACGGCGTTGGGAACGACGTGGATCGGGTGGGAGGCTAAAGGCAAGAACGTTCGCAGCTCCTGGCGCGTGTGCTCGCTTACCGTCACCACGGCATCGACGTAGGGCAGCATTCGTGGAATGTACGTTCGATGGAGCAGGTTATTCCACACGGAGTAGCCTTGAGGGAAGCGATAGGCGATGGCATCGTGCAGCGTAACGATCCGGGTATACGGCGCCAGTGTTCGGGGCATCCAGAAAGGAGCGATACCGACGGGATCGTGGACGGCATCGAGCCTAGCCAGGCGGGCTGCCAGGCTCACCGTCAGGCCACCCAGCAGCATTAATCCCGGCAGAAAGCGGCAGCCAGGAAGCCATAAGGCCGCGTCGCTGCGCCGTTCACGAAACGGCCCATAGCGGTACGTCGTAAGGTAGACAATTTCGATGTCCTCATGAGGAAGGTGCGCCAGAGCGCGCCCCAACTCCAGCGCTACGCGAGTCACGCCTGAGAGAGGGCGTTCGACGCCATAGGTCAACAACCCTACACGCATGCCTCCTCCTCGCCGTGGTATTGTATATTGCTGCCCTACGCTTTCTGCTATCGTGGCCACGCAAAGGATAATATCTGCGGCATAGCAGCGTATGGGAAAGGCTCATCTGGAAAGCGGTATCGCGCACCACATGGTCACTGTCATCCTCGACGCCTTCGGTCAAATTCTCCACGCCGTAGTCATCGGCGGGCTTATCGGCATACGCTATCTCTGGCCGGTGTGGCTCATCATCCTTGGACTCTGGCTCTTGACGCGTGTGCTCCGCGGTATCTTCCGCTGGCTAGGCTTCCCCGTGCAGACTCCAGCGAAATCGCTCTTTCCTGCGATCTCCTTTCGCTGGCGCAGTACGCGCTCTGCCCAGTCGCATCCCAAAGCCGCGCCGCGCCGCTAGGAGCGCATTCATGCGAGCTGTGTCTCCCCTTCGTTCACGTCCTGTACCATCCTTGTCGTGCTGGAGAGGAGGGCAGCAACGTGAGTGTGGATATGCTGGCCATCTCAAGACCCGGCGAACGCTGCATCACGCTCGAGCTTCCGCACGACCGGCCTTTCCGTCTCGGTGTACTCAGTGATACTCACCGCTTCAGCCGGCCGGCGCCGGTACCGCCTGAAGCGCTCGACCGCCTCAGCGCCTGTGAAGCGTTCGTCCACTGTGGAGATTTCATCGACCCAGCATTCCTCGATCCACTGCGGGAGATAGGACCGGTATTCGCCGTTCTCGGCAATGTCGATCCGGCTCAGCTCGCCCCCGAATTTCCGCGCCAGATCCTTCTCTTCATCGGATCGTGGCGCATCGGGATCATTCATGCGGCTGGGAACGGTGAGCGCGCCTGGCGGCGTACTGCCGCCTGCTTCAGTGAACCTCTCGACTTGCTGCTCTATGGCCATTCCCACCGTCCTATCGCTCGCCACCTTGGCGACCTCACGGTAGTCAATCCTGGCAGCGCCGTCGATCCTCGGGGGTTACCTAATCCTAGCGTCGCTTCCATCGAGCTCAGCACGCTTCTCTCGGTCCACCTCATGGCCCTTCCGCTGCGCTAGGAAACTAAGCTACCCCGGTCAGTAGCGATGCTACAATCGCCTAACATGTCACGCTACAGCATGTTCGCACCAGCGGGAATGGGAGAACTGGCCATGCCCTCATCGCTCAACCAGGTACGTAAGGCCGTGATACCCGTAGCCGGCCTAGGCACGCGTCTTCTGCCGGTCACGAAGTCGCAGCCCAAGGAGATGTTGCCCGTCGGCCGCAAACCTGCGGTTCAATACATCGTGGAAGAGCTCGAAGCAGCGGGAATTCGCGACATGCTCCTGGTCACTGGCCGCAAAAAAACAGCCATCGAAGATCATTTCGATCCGGATCCGGAGCTCCGGCAAAGGCTTACGGCGGCGGGTAACACCGATCTTCTCGAGCTCCTCAACTTCGCTGAAAATGATACCGCCTTCTACTATGTCCGGCAGAGCACACAATCCGGAAACGGCGATGCTGTACGCCTCGGGCGTCGCTTCTGTGGTGACGACGTCTTTGTCGTCGCCTTTGGCGACAGCATCATCAAGAGCAACGGTCGCAAAAGCGTCCTCGATCGAATGATCGAAACCCATCTCCTGCGGCATTCCTCGTGTACCGTGGCAGTCGAACGTGTTCCTGAGGAAGATGCGCCTAAATACGGCGTCGTCGTGCCAGCCGAGCCGGTAGATGAGCGCTTCGATATCAGTGACCTCGTCGAAAAACCGGCGCGAGGAACCGCTCCCAGTAATCTCGCCATTGCTGCCCGTTACGTGTTCAGTCCGGAAATTTTCGACGCGCTCGATGTCACCCCGCCAGGTAAAGGAGGGGAGGTCTGGCTCGCTGATGCCATCCGCATCCTGCTGAAACAGGGGCGGCGGGTCACATGCGTGACGCTGAACGAGGGAGAGCAGCGCTACGATATCGGGAACTTCGAAAGCTATTATAGAGCCTTTGTCGATTTCGCCCTGGCAGATGAGCGGTATGGATACCTGCTGCGCCAGTACCTCATGCGGAAGCTCGGCTAGCGATGCAGTTGCCCCTTCTTGCTTCTGCTCCCGGTCGCTGTGGCATCATTGGTAACCCGACCGACATGTACGGCGGCTCTGTCCTCAGCAGCTCCATCGCTCCACGGGCCTACGCCCTCCTCGAATCAGCAGAGCAGCTCACGATCGTGTCCGGCGGTACGCCGATGGTCATCGAGCACCGTGAAGATCTCGCACTGCACAATGACATCTACGATATTCCCAAGGCATGCCTCGCAGAGATGCACCTCTTCAAGGCCCCTATCCGGCTCACAGTATGGAGCGACATCCCCTTCGCTTCCGGGCTGTCTTCTTCCTCCGCCCTCGTATGCGCAACTCTCGACGTGCTCTCGGTCTATCAAGGCATCACGTGGCACCGCCATCAGTTTGCCGAAATTGCCCGCTCCATTGAGCTCAACCGCATGGGAGTGATCTGCGGCTACCAGGATTTCTATATGACCTCGTTCGGGGGAGTGAACTACATGGACTTCCGCGACAAGGAATTCTATCGAGAGGTGGGCAAAGAGCCCTATGCCACGATCGAACGCTTAGATCAGGATATCCCAGGATTACCTTTCGTCCTCGCCCATACCGGGGTGACGCACAGCTCTGGCGCGGTGCATCGACCGATTCGTGAGCGCTGGCTGGAAGGTGATCGTGAAGTGAGAGAGGCCTATCTGCGCATCGGCCAGCTTGCCCGTGAAGGGAAGAAAGCGCTTCTTCTAGGAAACTGGTCGCTGCTTGGCGATCTCATGAATGAGAACCACGCGATTCAGCGCAACCTGGGCGGTTCGGGACCAGCGAACGAAATGCTCATCGACGCTGCGCTCGCCCACGGAGCGCTGGGGGCCAAGCTGGCCGGCGCCGGAGGCGGCGGGACGATCATCGCGCTACATCCTGATCCTGACTGGCTGGGAGAGCGTCTCATCGAAGCTGGGGCAGATCGTCTTCTGCGCCCCCAAGCAGTAGAAGGCGTGCGACTCGAGCCAGCCTTTGTGCCCACGCTCCCCGGGAAGTAGCACCTCCTCACCATTGCCGGCACCCCCATGAAGCAACCACGCTGGCAACAACCTTACACGCCGTTGCCCTCCTCGTCCCGACTTCGCAAGAGGCGCCGTGTGAAATCACTGCGCTCAATATCCCCACCTCAGCTACGCGAGAACGATCAGCTCAAAGAGCGGCCGGTCATCATCATTTCCGCCTATGAAGGGATACGCGAGGACCTGCCGCTCGATGGTACACTGTCACTCTCTCGAGCGACAGGTATGCGGTTGGAAGAGCTCTTGAGAGTTCTTGAAGCTATACTCCCTGCTGTCGATCCTCCGGAGCGGTATCTCCGCGAGCGCTCGTCTGAAAGCACAATGACAGAGGGAACGGGGAGACTCCTAGAGCAATCTCGCTCCCTTGAGAGGAAATAGGAAAGGGAAGTCTATCGTGTCACGCATTGTTGCTCTGGCCATCCTCCTCCTTGGACTCTTCCCGCGGATTGCCTTCGCCCAATCGACGCTTCCATGCCAGTTCATCCTCGGCTTCAAGACGCTCCATGACCTGATCCCAATCATCGTCGGTAGCTGCCTGGATAACGAGCAGCACAATCCCCTCAATGGCGATGCCCTCC